>JANNDZ010000319.1:0-12844 GCA_031378395.1 Pseudanabaena sp. OTE_75_metabat_487_sub | reverse complement strand
GCACGGACTCGAAGCCGTAATCAGTGATGACTACTTAGCCGTCGAAGCAAAAGTTGCGGAAGCTGCTCCAGAACTAGTGCTTGGTACTCAGATGGAACGACATATTGCCAAACGCTTGGGTATGCCTTGCGCGGTAATTTCTGCACCAATCCATGTTCAAGATGTGCCTGCTCGTTACTCACCACAAATGGGCTGGGAAGGCGCAAATGTGATTTTTGATAGCTGGATACATCCTTTGATGATGGGTCTAGAAGAGCATTTGATTGGAATGTTCAAAGAAGACTTCGAGTTTGCAGAAGGACATATGAGCCATTTGCATACTGCACCATCACAAGAATCTCGTCGTGAACCAATAGCGACTGATCATGCGATCGCCTCAACAAACAGCTCTAATCAAGCCGTTCTCACACCTATTGCTCAAGCAATTGAGGGCATTACTTGGAGTGCTGATGGTGAAGCTGAGCTGAAGAAGATTCCCTTCTTTGTTCGCGGCAAAATCAAGCGTAACACCGAGAAATTTGCTAGCGATCGCGGCATCACTTCGATCACTGTAGAAACTCTCTACGATGCAAAAGCCCAGATTGGTCAATAAAAACATAAATGAAGTTTGGTGCGTTTCGCCAAACTTCAAATAAACAATTATTTTTAATAGGAGTCTATTTTGGCAGTTTTAACCGCGCATCCACCATCAGTTACAAAATGTGAAGACGGCGAAGGCAGCGTCCAAGTCCATCAAGAGCCAGGAATGGTAATTGAAGGAGCTTTGGTAATCGCCGTCTATGGTAAAGGTGGCATCGGCAAATCAACCACTTCTTCCAATCTATCCGCAGCTTTCTCTCATCTTGGTAAGCGCGTGCTTCAAATCGGTTGCGATCCTAAGCACGATAGTACTTTCACCTTAACCAAGAAAATGGTTCCCACGGTAATCGACATTCTCGAAACCGTTGATTTCCATTCCGAAGAACTGAAGCCAGAAGATTTCATGTTTGAAGGCTATAACGGCGTGATGTGTATCGAAGCTGGCGGGCCCCCCGCAGGAACTGGTTGTGGTGGCTATGTCACAGGTCAAACCGTTAAACTTTTAAAAGAACATCATCTGCTCGAAGATACTGATGTCGTAATTTTTGATGTACTGGGTGATGTGGTTTGTGGTGGGTTTGCTGCGCCATTGCAACATGCTCATTATTGCTTGATCGTCACCGCCAATGACTTTGACTCGATCTTCGCGATGAACCGCATCGTTGCCGCAATTCAATCAAAAGCGAAAAACTATCGCGTTCGTTTGGGCGGTATCATCGCCAACCGTAGCGAAGGAACCGATCAAATCGACAAATTTAACGATCGCGTTGGTTTAAAAACTTTGGCGCACTTCCGCACCGTCGATGCCATCCGCCGCAGTCGCTTGAAGAAATGTACTGTGTTTGAAATGGAGCCAGATCCTGAGGTTCTAGAAGTACAGCAAGAATATCTAAAGCTTGCCAAAGGTATGCTAGAAAATGCTGAGCCACTTTACGCTCAACCACTAAAAGACCGCGAAATTTTCGACCTACTTGGTTTTGACTAATCATCAAAAAAGCCCTCGCTAAGCGAGGGCTTTTTTATTACATTTCATCTTCTGTTAGTTCAGCTATCTTCATTAACGCCTTTAAAGTTCCGATCTTTAAATCCTGATTTTTGTGAACAGGAATAGAGATAATCTTGTTCTCACCTAGCTTTTCGTATATATGGTGGCTTCCAGTAATTTTTTTGAGCGTCCAGCCTTTCTGTTCAACTATTTTACATAGCTTTTGCCTGAAATTGACTTCATACTGTAATTTCAACTACCTTTGAAACAAGGTCTATTTTTTTGCTTTCTTTAGCTACTTCTAACCAACCTTGTATGGCATCTTGCAGATTGCTGAGCAATTCATCCATGCTATCTCCCTCTGTAATACAACCAGCGAGTGCAGGAACTTCAGCCCAGTAACCACCTTCTTCAGCAGGATAAACAATTGCTTTAATTTTCATTATGTATGTTGAGTTTCAGTCTCTGCATATTGATCTTACCTCAAGATACAAGGTTAGAGTTTCAGGTCAAACACATCTAAGGAAGAAGTTATATGCGATCGCGTAATTGCGTACATCTTGACATTCCAAGGACGCTCTTTCGTGAAAACATAATTATGCAAAATCCCTTCAAACTGCATTCCAACTTTCTCTAGAACTCTTGCCGAACTTATATTTTCTACAGCACAATAAGCTTGAATCCTGAGTAATTGCATCACATGAAAGCCAAAAGCGATCGCCATGTTTACTGCCTCAGGCATCAAGCCTTGTCCCCAATAATCCCTTGAAAGTGTGTATCCTAGCTCGGCTCTTCGATGAACAGATGTAACATGCAAGCCACAAGTTCCAATTAATTTGCCGCTATCCTTTTCTACTATTCCCCAAGTCATTCCTGTTCCACGACGATACATTTCAAAAACAAAGTTGTTCAAATATTCGTAAGTCTCATTAATTGACTGATGCGCTTCCCATAAAGTGTAAGTACTTACTTGTGGATCATGGGCATAAGCAAATATATCCGCAGCATCGGTGATCTCCAATTTACGAAGAATCAAGCGGGGTGTTTGCAAAGTTAGAAGTTGTTCTGGTAGATCTAGCATACTCCTGTCTCAGTAAATAGTTGATGGTGCAAGGCTTTGACGCGCACCATGGTAATGGTCAGCTAATCGGGGATGGGTGCTGAAACGCCCCTTTCATGACGACAAAAAAGTACAAATACGTCGATCTTGCTTTAACCGTCCAGTGCCAACTCGCCCAACATTAAAATCAGTAGGATTTTGCGATAGAACCATTATCTGCATTTCTTAATAATTCCCAGCATTGTGGTATGAAAATATGATTAGAATTTAATCTGGACACAGCTAAAGAATTAAAAATATTTACAAAAAAGATCTCAATTCAATGAGATCTTTTTTTCTGTGTTATACACCTTCGCGTAGTTTATCTAGAACTGAACGATCCTCTAAGGTCGAAGTATCGCTGGTGATTTCTTGTCCAGAAGCAAGCGATCGCAATAGGCGGCGCATAATTTTACCTGATCGCGTTTTTGGTAAAGCTTCCGCAAAGCGAATCTCATTCGGACGTGCGATCGCGCCAATTTCAGCGACAACATGTTTCTTTAATTCCTTCGCGAGTTCATCACTAGGTTGATGATCGCCTTCCAGAATTACAAAGGCAAAGATATCTTCACCCTTTAATTCATCAGGCTTACCAACCACAGCCGCTTCGGCAACCGCAGGATGCGAAACTAGCGCCGATTCGATTTCCATGGTTCCCAAACGGTGACCAGCGACATTAATTACATCATCGACACGACCCATCACCCAATAATATCCATCCTCATCCTTACGAGCGCCATCACCCGCAAAATAGACATAGTTGCCATCCTTGGGCGGAATATGTTCCCAATAGCTTTTACGGAAGCGATCGGGGTCACCGTAAACCGTTCGCATCATCCCTGGCCAAGGATGACGCACGATCAGATAGCCACCTTCATTATCAGGCGCTGAATTACCATCAAGATCGACAATATCAGGAATAATCCCAGGGAATGGAAGTGTTGCAGACCCTGGTTTGGTCGGTACAGCACCAGGGAGAGCCGTAATCATAATTCCGCCCGTTTCGGTTTGCCACCATGTATCCACAATTGGACAGCGACCACCGCCAATCACACGTTGATACCACATCCAAGCTTCAGGATTAATCGGTTCGCCCACAGTTCCCAACAAACGCAGCGAGGTCAAATCGCGAGTATTAGGATGATGTTCGCCCATTTTAATAAAAGCGCGAATTGCCGTAGGTGCAGTATAAAAAATACTGACTTGATACTTCTCAATTACATCCCAAAAACAGCCAAGATTAGAAGGGCGTGGCGCTCCTTCATACATCAATGTCGTTGCACCATTGGATAATGGCCCATACACAATATAGCTATGTCCCGTAATCCAGCCTACATCTGCCGTACACCAATAAACATCGGTATCTTTGAGATCGAAAATCCATTTAGTAGTCATGTGGCTATAAAGGTTATAGCCAGCCGTAGTATGCACGACTCCCTTCGGTTTGCCAGTACTGCCAGAAGTATAGAGAACAAATAGCATATCTTCGCTATCCATTGGTTCGGCTTCACATTTAGCAGAAACGCCTTGCTGTAAGTCATGCCACCAATGATCGCGACCTGCGGTCATATTCGTATTTTGACCTGTACGTTTCACCACTAAGACATCGGTAACAGAAGGTGCGGCTCCATTGGCGATCGCCTTATCCACTTGTTCTTTTAATGGCACGATCGCATCTTTGCGCCAACCACCATCAGCAGTAATTACGAGTTTTGCTTCAGCATCAACAAGGCGATCGCGTAAAGCCTCAGCACTAAATCCGCCGAATACCACTCCATGCACTGCACCGATTCTGGCACAGGCAAGCATCGCGATCGCCGCTTCAGGAATCATTGGCATATAAATACCAACGCGATCGCCTTTTGCAACTCCTAATTGTTTGAGGGCATTGGCGAACTGACAAACTTCGCGATGCAATTGGGCATAGGTCAACGTGCGCGAGTCGCCATTTTCGCCTTCCCAAATTAGGGCAGCTTTGTTTTTACGCCAAGTGGTCAAGTGGCGATCAAGACAGTTATAAGAAATGTTGATTTTGCCACCATCAAACCACTTCACTGATGGAGGTTGCCAATCGAGAACGGTGTGCCATTTCTCAAACCAATGCAGTTCCTGCTCAGCTAACTCCGCCCAGAATGCAGCAGGATCAGCTTTGGCGCGATCGTAAATTTGTTGATATTCAGCAAGACTCTTAATATGGGCGGCTTGCGAAAACTCAGCAGAAGGCTCAAACAAGCGCTTTTCTTGTAAAACAGATTCAATCGTGGGTTGTGACATAGATAGAGGATGAATGTTTATCGTAAATTGAGTTTAGAAAGCCCAATAGTTAATATGTTGATAGCTAAGTAGCTAGGCATAAGAAAAATTAAAAAAGCAGAGGTTAAGATCCCCGACTTTTTTATGAATTTGCAAATACCCTTTGCTTGCTTAGAAAAAGTCGGGGATCTGGGCATTTACAGGTTTCTTTTGCGATCTACTTATGCCCTTAGTGTAAATTACTAAGAATACTTAATCGAGAAACGGTAAAGTTCTGCAACGATTAGCAACATAGCAATCAATAATTACTATCAGCAACACAAATACCTTGGCATTTAATGCCGTTAGTGGCTGTACGCAAACAGTGATTACAGAGAATGGGTTCTTGCTTTGTCTTAGGGTTAGGTTGCTTATCAGGTTGATCTTGAGTAGTCATATATTTGATTTAGCGAGAAAGAGCGTCGTTATCCGCAGCTACCTTAATATTTTAGCTACTAGCTTTGATAGCAGCAGCCTGCTCCAGTAAAGACTCAGCAAACGCGATCGCCTGAGACACCGTACTACTAATACTCTCCTTATCCAAACTTTTTCCTTTTTCCTTTTTCCTTTTTCCTTCTTTCCCTTCCTCAACCGTCATCCCTGAAGCTATCTGAGCCAGCTCCTGTTTCCGCTCTTCTAATTCTAAGAGGCAGATTTTCACTTGAGTCCGATCGCCGATTACCTGCTTACTGACATGGAAGTGACGATCAGCGATCGCGGCAATTAGTGGCTGATGAGTTACACAGAGTACCTGTGAACTACGGCTTAGTTGCCAAAGTTGGGTAGCGATCGCTTGCGCAACACGACCTGATACTCCTGCATCAATTTCATCAAATACCATTGTGCCGACATTCGCATGATTAAATTCCGCCGATATCGGTTGAGATTCTTGATTTTTCTGTTTCACAAAACATGTTTTGAGCGCCAATAAAAAACGGCTCATCTCACCGCCTGAAGCAGTTTCAGCAAGAGGCTGCAAAGGCTCACCAAGGTTAGGGCTAAATTCAAAGACAATGCGATCGCTGCCTAGTACAGTTGGTTCCGTCGGATAAATACCAACTTGAAAGCGAACTTTTTCCATGGCAAGCATTTTCAGCGCATCGATTTGCACCTGTTCGAGGGCGATCGCAGTTTGCCGACGTAATTCCGTCAGCTTTTTACAAGCCTTTAGCAAAGCCTGTAAATCAGCCGCCGCTTTGCGTTCCAAATCTTCAATGGAAATACTTTGATCGGTAAGTTCAGCAAGTTCAAGTTGCAACTTTTCGGTATAGGCGATCGCTTCGGGAAGTGTGCCATATTTACGGCAGATTTGCTTGATTTGATTAATTCGTTGCTCGATTGATTCTAGCTGTTCAGGATCAGAATCAAGACGATTGACATAATTGTTGATCTGTCGCCCTGATTCTTCGACTTGAGCAAGGGCGCTAGAGACTAATTCGAGAATGCCCTCAGCTTCGCGATCAAGTGTTGCCATTTCTGTGAGAATAGACTCGGCTTGCCCTAACAAATCTGCACATGCCTTACCATCATCATTCTGATAAAGCGCTTCATACACGGCATAACCTTGCTTCTGTAATTCCACGCTATGGGCTAACCGATTGCGATCGCTTTCCAGATTTTCCAATTCATCGGGATCGTCTAAATTCGCGGCTTCGAGTTCTTTTAACTGATAGCGCAACATGTCCAAATGCTGTAGCCGATTGCGCTCATTTTGTTGACGATCAAATAAAGCTTTGCGCGATCGCTCCTTGATCTCAAATAATTTTGCAACTTTTTGACGTTGCAATAACAAAGACTGATTAAAAGCTTGATCGCCAAAACTATCTAGCCATTCCCTCTGTTGAGCGGCTTGGCTTAACAAGATTGTCTGACCTTGGGCAGTAATCTCGACAAGGCGATCGCGCAATTCCTGAATTTGCTGTTTATTCACAACAATGCCATTAATGCGGGTACGATTGCTCCGCGCCGTAATTTCGCGACTACAAATTAAGGTTTCTGCGTCTAATGCGTCAATCTCTTGAATCTCTAACCATTGTGCGATCGCCTGATTAGTCGAAAAAGTAGCTTCAATATTGGCGCGAACTGCTCCAGTTCTTAACATTCGCGCTGACACTTTGCCACCAAGTGCCGCATCAAGAGCATCGAGGACAATTGATTTACCCGCTCCTGTTTCCCCTGTGAGAATATTCAGTCCCGCATATAATTCAAGCTCTAAGCGATCAATTAGAGCAAAATTTTCAATTTTAAGACTCAGCAGCATAATTTTTTATTAAGTTAGGAATGAGCTTTACACATTCCTAACTATTTAGATAGGCAGAGTTTCTCCAGCTAAGAGTCGCTTCGAGGCACTCAGTAATTCTTCTTCGAGATAAGGCTTAGTGAAGTAGCCCTTTGCTCCAAGCTGAATAGCTGACTGACGATGGCGATCGGCTCCGCGTGAAGTTAACATCGCCACAGGAATCTCTTTCAGTCGAGAATCTTTTTGGAGTCTCGATAGTAAATCTAATCCATCCATCCGTGGCATCTCAATATCACAGAAGATCATATCGCAAGGTAGACCAGCGCGGAGTTTTTCCCATGCATCCTGACCATCTTTTGCTTGTTCTACACGATAACCAACTTTCGCGAAGGTCAACGACAGTAGCTCACGTACTGTAATCGAGTCATCGACAATTAGAACAGTCGGATCGGCAGCAACATCTTCTTCCACCGTTGGCTGAATAGTCATTCCTGAAGTTGAAGGACGCAATCTGCCGCTAGCGATGTCAAATAGCTCCAACACGTTGGCGATCGCCATAACACGACCATCCCCTAATACAGTCGCACCCGCAATACCCGATGGCTGAGGAATTGGTCCCTCTAATTGTTTAATTACGATTTCGTATTCACCAAGGAATTGATCGACCTGTAGGGCGAGATAACTAGTGTCATTGCGGAGAATAATGATGCAAAGTTCATCATTTTCCTGCTTCCCATAAATGCTGCTGCGGCTGAGGTGGCGGCTATAAGATAGCAAATTAGATAAATGTTGGAATGGCAAAACTGTATCGCGCCAAGGCAAGCAGGGCTGTCCCTTCTCGTTAAGAATGATTTGGCTTTGAGGAACTTCCACCATGTCCTCGAAACCATCAACGGGGAATGCAATTCGAGCGCGATCGCTAATGCAAAACATTGCCTTAGAAATACTCAGCGTCAGCGGTAAGCGAATTGTAAAGGTCGTCCCCTTACCAACTACCGATTCCACAATGATTACGCCGCGAATATCATCGAGGCAGGTTTTAACCACATCTAGACCAACGCCACGACCTTTAAATTCATCGGCTTGGGCAGCAGTACTAAATCCAGCTTCAAATAGCAAAGCATAAACTTCAGTTTCATTGAGGCGATCAACTTCAGATTGCGATCGCACTCCCTTAGAAACAGCACTCTTTTTAACTTTATTGGTACTGATCCCAGCCCCATCATCGCTAATT
This sequence comes from Pseudanabaena sp. OTE_75_metabat_487_sub, assembly GCA_031378395.1. GTDB lineage: Bacteria > Cyanobacteriota > Cyanobacteriia > Pseudanabaenales > Pseudanabaenaceae > Pseudanabaena. The sequence goes on along the minus strand of JANNDZ010000319.1, from coordinate 4,416 downwards.
GAGATTACAGTCTGGTTACCTTGGTGATATGCTCGCACCGTCAATCTGCCAGTTGCTGACTTACCAGCAGCTTGGCGAGTGGAAGGATCTTCCAAACCATGATCAATCGCATTATTTACAAGGTGCGTAAGCGGATCGGTAAGCTGCTCCAAGATCGCCTTATCGATCAGCGTCTCTCGTCCAAATATTTCTAGCTCTGCTTGTTTGCCAGTTTTCAGTGCGCGATCGCGAATACCTCTAGGTAAACGATCGGCAATCTGCGCAAAGGGAACCATGCGTGACTGCTTTAGATCGTCTTGAACTTGGGTAGTAATCGTTCCTAGTTGACGAGTTACCTGATCGGTCTCACCAACAACAAACTCAATGTCAGAGGCAGATTCACGCACTCGGACAATTAACTCAATAATCTCTTGCGATAAAACGTGGAAAGTATTGTAGCGATCGAACTCAATTCCTTCAAAGTCATTGGTCACCGAACTATTTGAGTTTGAACCATCATTTAATTGTGATGATGTATCCAAACTATAGGACGAGCGTCCACCACGCCCTGCCGTTAGAGATGCTTCTAGTAAAGAGCGATCATATTGATCGCGCATCCTCTGAGATACATCACTTAATAACTGCACTTGATGTAGTAAGTTCGTAATAAACTGTTGCAATCTTTCCTGATCTTGTTCCAAAAGATTGCGGTTTACAACCAGTTCCCCAACAAGATTATTAAGACTGTCAAGGTATTTAACATCAACACGCATAGTTGAATCTGTAAGCCTTGGCTTACGAGTGGTGGCGGGTTGACGTTTAGGAGTTTTAGTGATCACCTGCCCGACCTCTGGAGCAAATGTATTTTGAAGCAGGAACTCTAACTCATCAAACCCATCAGTTGCCTTTTTAGTGTTTTCAGCCTCGTCAAAGCTATTACTCTCACCTAGAAGAGCTTCCAATTCATCAAAATTCATATCATTGGAATCCGATGAGCCTTGATCATTGATAACAGTAGCTGTAATCTGATCATCAAAGATTCTATTATTCACACTATTAACTTCATTTGGCATATTACTAGAACTGCCAATCATCGATTCTAAATCATCGAAGTCAAAGTTGTCATCAATCCCATTTAATTCTTCAGTTTGCAATTGCTGCTCAGGTTCTAGTTTTTTTGTTTCTGGGGCTTGGGCGAGAGAAAAGTTTGCTTCGGAAATATCTCCATCTAAGTCAGCAAATCCATTGAATTCGCCAAAATCAAGAGGAGAATCATCGGTGAGATTGGAGCTTCCCAATCCTTCTTCAGAATTTTGCAACAAATTATTAACTTCCAAATCATCATCAACTTGGAAGAAATCCGCCAGATTATCAATGGTAGTTTTTGCTGATGCATCGTCATCTTCAAAATTTAGACCTTCTTGGACATTTGGAAGCCTCGATTCCATCGTTTTCAAACTCGCATCTTGCAAATTTTCATTTAACATACTTGTCAAATCATTAATATCATTGGCTGGAGATAATGAAGTTGCTTGAGTAAAGTTGATTGCATTTTCCACTACAGTTAAATCTTCTTCTTCAGCGTCAGTAAATAAGTCTGCTAGATTTGATTCGTCTGAAGGATTGATTTGCTCAAAAAATTCTCCTGTAAGATGCGCAGGAGTTACTCCAGAAATATCTTCATCTAGCATTGACAAGAGATCGGAATTGACATCTTGAGGAGAATCAAAATCAACAAATGATTCTTGCTCTTCTTCAGATATATCAACTACGTTATCGAATTGATCAAAATTGGTTAGATTCGCACTAAATTCATCAGAATCATCATTTGTAATATTTTCTGTTAAACTTTGTGACTCTTCTACTTCATCAAAGAAATCGCCTAAATCATCAGTATTATTAATAAAATTAGTGTAATCATCTAATTCATTATTGTCACTAGAAACAATTTCAGAATCTTCGGAATCACTAAAGAACTCACCTAAAGATTCGGTATTGTTGAATTCATAAGTAGGTTTATTACTATCAGGGATATCATTAAAGATTTCAGGCTCCTCAGAAGCTACTAAGAAATCTTCTGGATCTTCAGTATTAGTGAATTCTTGTTCAAAACTATCAATATAACTATCACTGATATCATTAGAAGTAACTTCAGACTCTTCAGAATCCCTGAAGAAATCATCCGATTTCTCAGTAATATCCGTACGATCAGTGAAAGCTTCTAATTCATCATTTACTTCAACAGAAGCTTCAGTATCTCCAGAAGCGGCAAAGAAATCGCCTAAATCATCAGTATTACTATATTTTTGATCAAAACTATCAACATAATTATTGCTTATATCGCTAGCAATAGAAGGTTCTTCGGATTCCGAGAAGAAATCACCTAGATCATCGGTGCTAGTAAATTCATTGATCGCATTGTCAACGTCAGAAATATCGTCAGAAATTGCTAGTTCTTCAGGTTCCGAGAAGAAATCACCTAAATCGTCAGTAGTGCTAGTAAATTCAGCGATCGCATTGTCAACGTCAGAAATATCGCTAGCAATTGCAGGTTCTTCAGATTCCGAGAAGAAATCTCCTAGATCATCAGTGCTAGTAAATTCCGCGATCGCATTGTCAACGTCAGAAATATTGTCAGAAATTGCAGGTTCTTCAGATTCCGAGAAGAAGTCATCTAGATCATCAGTGCTCGCAAATTCATCATCGAAGTCATTAGCGATCGCTTCAGAAATAGCTGCATTTGCTAATCCTACAGAACCCTGCGAGTTCCCTATTTCATCGAATTCATCGTTGTCAAATCCTAGCTCATCAAATATATTCAATCCAGTCGTATCGATGCCGTCAGAGTCATTATTCCTAGAAATCATCTCTACACGATCGCTAGATTGAATTTCTTCGGAATCTTCAAAAAAGTCATCAACGTCAGCATTGATAACTTCATTGATAAGGCTAGGAGATGATTCCAACAAGACTTCGTCAAGACTTCCATCGATCGCAAAAGGATCGTCAAGCAAATTCATGTCCTCTTCCGAAAAAGTTAAGGCAAATGGTTCGCTAGGAATATTGTCATCATCAGTGATCTCATTCTCTGCCCTTGCGATCGCGGCAAAATATTCTTCGCTAGAGAGAGGCTGAGACTCATCTGTGTCAGCCATTGCATTATCTATAAACTGTTCAGCACTTTCTACTTGAGATGGTAATTCAGGAAAGCTATTCTTCTCCACATTGATTTCACTAACATCAATGTCGTTAAACTGATTGTCAATTGAAAGCGCATCATCTACTTGAGAATCACTAACTTGCTCGACACTAATTTGCTCAACAATGTCCATACCTAAATCAAATTGGCTGTCTAAAGACTCTTCATCAGCAAAATCTTCTGTAAACAGGCTGTCTAAACTTGCTTGTTCCCTTTCAGGAATAACTTCAGAACTAATTTCCGAAATGACATCAGTAGTCTGTCCCCATGAATCTTCAATATCGTCTGGGAATAGAGAATTACCGTTCTCTTCAGTGGTTAGGTCTTGGTCAGAGAATTCACCAAACAATTGCTCAATGCTAGATTCTCCATTGCTTAAGTTTAGAGCAGTTACATCATTGTTGTCAGAATTATTGTCAAGGAGATCGGCAAACTCATCATGGCTATCAGGAGTCTCAGTAGCCCCATGGTTTGCAATATTCGTTTCATTGGATTCAATATCCTCCCATGCAGCATCAAAATCAATGTCATCATTTTCAAATAGAATAGCCAGAGATTTCAATTCTGAAGCTCCGACTTTTGGCCCATCGATATGCTGATTTTCAGTGATTTCATATTCGCTATCCATCCAATCCATCTGATCGATTTGATTTTTGCGGGTATCTGGCAAGTTAAGTGCTTCTTCATTGACCTGATCTGCAAATAGATCGATATCTACATCTAGATTTAAATCTAAATCCCTATCGGTGGATGTATCGGAAATATCAAAATCATGGACATCATCGACATTTGAATCTTCGCTGATATTCCCAGACGCAGTAGTAAAAATTGTACTAACTTCATCATCCTCTGGCTCCGAAAATCGATATGGCAAAAGATTTTGGAGTTGTAATGACACAGCGATTTCTAATTCCCGATTTGCCAGTACTAGATCTTGAGCTTCTTTTAACTCTCGAATCAAAATAGGGGCAAGGGTACGGTATGAATTACTCGGCTGGGCGATCGCATTTTTAATTTGAATGACTAAATCAGTCCAATTTCGTAAATCAAAGTTGTTGCCAATTTCTTGGAAGTAATTGCAAACTGCTTGTAACTGCGATCGGCTCTCTGCATTATCTGCTGCTCGAAATAATTGCAGCATATCTCGCATTTTGGTCGTAATTTCCTGCTGAAATACTGACTGTTGAGAAAGGACTAACTCTTGTGGTTGAGGAATGCTTTCTTCTTGTTGCCTCAAT
>JANNDZ010000270.1:0-2577 GCA_031378395.1 Pseudanabaena sp. OTE_75_metabat_487_sub | reverse complement strand
GTATTGTGATTTGTATTGTCACAAATTTCTCATTGCTTTCTATGATTGATGTATTCATTCATTAATCTTTCTGCTTTGTTTTGATTGTATCCTGTATACTTATCACTATTCTTTCGTTACATCAAATTCTAGTCACACCCGCCAAGAAACTCACGACTTGCGATCGCCATGTAATCCACAACCCAATATTCAGGAATACGCAAACATTGATACTCTTGAAATTTATCGATATAGTCCTCTTCCCAGTCAGAAAAGACAAACTCTATCACAACTTGAATTATAGACTTTTGGATAGTCTTGTCCAGTATGCATATGTCACTTACCGAATCTGATTGCTGATTTATCGAAAAATTCTTTTCAATGTCATAGGCAGAAGATATTTGATTGATTCCATTTAAAATATATTGAGTAGTCAATTCCACAGCCTTTTCATGACTTGTGCTAGAAAAATTGCCTGATGTGTCAACTATTTCTCCATCAACCAACTCATATCTTCTATTGTTTGGGCAAAGTTCTAAAAATTGCTCAAAGTTTAATCTGGATTTTTCTTTTGTTTCAGCGATCGCAATCATCTCAAACCTCCAAAATCATCTTTAGATATATTTTAGCGAATCGGTTGATGTACTGTAACCAGCTTAGTTCCATCGGGAAAAGTTGCTTCTACTTGCACATCGTGGATCATTTCCGAGATGCCTTCCATCACATCATCGCGAGTGAGCAATGTCGCACCGTAAGACATTAACTCAGCGACAGTGCGACCTTCTCTTGCTCCTTCCATAATTTCAGCAGTAATAAATGCGATCGCTTCAGGATAATTTAGCTTAAGTCCTTTAGCTTTTCGACGCTCGGCTAAAAGAGCAGCCGTGAAAATCAATAATTTATCTTTTTCTTGTGGCGTAAGCTGCATAGAAGTTCCCAAATTCGCGGTATATATTTACTTGTATGTTTAGTGGTGCTTCACACCACTAAACATACTTACCAAACTCGTGGCACACATATCGGTCTATTTTTATAGAATACACGCAAAAGCTGCCAAATTTGCTGAAACCATTTACGCGCATCGCTAGAAGAATCACCACAGTATCGACAAACTAAACCTGCAAGCGATCGCGTTACTCCCGACATACCCACATAGTTTCCTTGCTCCCATGTATCTCGAATCTTGGTGATTAGTTCTGGATCAACAGTTGCACCGACAAAAATAAAACTCGCGGCGATCGCGTAGTTACTTAATCCATTAGGACTACCTAACATTTCGATATTTCCATTAAGGTATTGACGATCAATCCATAGTGGATGATCGTCACGCCATACTTCTGTATGCGATCGCCAATTGCCATCAATAAATTTTTCACCCATCGCAGTTCGACCAAACCGCACGATTTCCCACATAGTACAAGTTGCATCTTGTCCAAGTTCGATTCTTGTGGTTTGGCGATATTTTGATTCAGCAAAGGCGATGGTTTCTTGCGGGAACCATTCTAAACTCGCCCCTTCATCGATATGAATATGTATATTTTGCTGCGATTCTTCGCCATTGCTACGATAGATTTTACTGGCGGTCGCTGTAGTGAGCAGCGCTTGGGTATGAGGTTGGAGATGAATTTTTGCAGATAAGAGATCGCCGCCAACGAAACCACCAGCAGTATGTAATAAGATGCAATGGCAAGTTTCTTCTCCCTCAGGATAAAGCGATCGCTGGATTTTCCAAGGAGCAACTGTATAACTTCGAGTCAGTAAAGTTTGCTGATCCCTTTTTGCGAATTCTAGTTCTAATTCTCCTGCCCAAGCTACGCCCATAGAATACTCAGATACTAAATTTATTTGTTATTAGGAATTGAAGCACAAAGTACGCCAATTCCTAGTGGTAAATCGCCATTTATTGTGGAAGATTTTCATTGCTTTTTCTTTTGGTTTTATTCTTGCCTATGAATAATTCAGGTAAAAGAAATCGCATCTAATTTGGTATAAGACATGACAGATCACAAAGAAAAAGTAACGCAGTATGTGATTAAGAAGTTGAAATTTAGTTAGATTTTGAGTTGTGTACGTTGTAAATGTGCATAATTCTTCGTAGTAGTCAACTTTTTATTGTTCTCATATTCTTTTACAGTTGCTAGAAAGATTTTATGCCAAAGACGCTGTTTAAAGTTGATCTCACTAAGCCCATGAGTGAGCAAGAACTACCTGGTCATAATCGTTGGCATCCAGATATTCCCGCTGTAGCTTCTGTCAATCCAGGCGATACGTTTCGGATCGAATGTAAAGATTGGACAGATGGTCAGATTAAGAATAACGACAGTTCTGACGACGTTCGCGACGTAGACCTATCGATTGTTCATGTACTAAGTGGGCCAATTTGGGTAAACGGTGCAGAACCTGGTGATATCCTTGTTGTCGATATTGTTGATATTGGCGCTCTTCAAGGCGATGAGTGGGGATTCACAGGTATTTTCGATCAAAAAAACGGTGGTGGCTTTTTAACCGATCACTACCCAAATCCTGCTAAAGCAATTTGGGATTTGCAAGGGATTTACACATCTTCGCGTCATATCCCTGGTGTTAAGTTTGCTGGAA
>JANNDZ010000269.1:0-4399 GCA_031378395.1 Pseudanabaena sp. OTE_75_metabat_487_sub | reverse complement strand
CTACTGCAATTAATGGTAGACCTATTCTTAGTGGAGAATTTCAGACAGAACAATTTACTATCATGATTTCTTGGAATCTGACTATCATGATTGGTATAGCTATCTTAAAAAATTTAGCAGTTGTTTTCTTCTTCTTATTCCTACGCCAGTTGGCAAAGTTTATACATAGTAAAGAAATCCTAGATATGGCTACATCATTGCTTGCCCTTTTAGCAATTTTTATCGCAATTTTAGTACTTAGTTTTACGATTCCTGAGAAAATTATCAGATCTGCAATAAATTTCATAGTAGTACTACTTGGGGTATTAACTTTTGTGCAGTACTCTCTCCTATTGGATGGACTAAGGAAGAAATTATCAGACTTTACATAAAAAAAAGTCGCACTTTTTGACAACAATACTAAATTTTTACTAGAGATAACAAAATTATGTTTAGCGATATTAATAAGAGTTCAAATAAGCTACGCGATCGCATATTCAAAAAGCTCAAAGCTATAAGATTACTTTGGTTTGCGATCGGGCTTAGCCTGACATTTCTTGTAGCTTGCGGAACGATTAAAATTGACTCTTTTGAGACGGCTAGTAAATCAATTCAAAATGATTTTCTACCCAAAATCAGAATCGAGCAAGCACTAGTTGCCGATGCATCGGCGGCGCGATATTCTACTGATAGCATTAAAGAACCTTTACCAAAGATTGAAGACTTCCCTCTGTATGGCGCTCAGCCGACCAACGATCCAAAACAGGTTTATGTCGAGATTTTTAGCTCGGCAGAAAAAGCTAATGCTCAGAAACAAGATGAGCGCTAGCTCGTTGATGTTGCTGAAGCTTTTAATGCTAAAAACGTTACGGCAAGATCAGGACAGGTGATCCGAGTTGGCATCAGGAATATTGCCTCTGGCTTGGGCGAACGGATAATTGCATCTAAAACGATTAAACCTGCTGCCTTTAGCCCATCCAGCGATCTGTGGATTGATATCCTTAAAAGTGATGGAATTACACCAAACATGATCGCACCAGTATTACAGCCCAATGGAACAGGTTTTGCCGTAAGAAATGATACCTATCAAGAACTCGCTAAAGGTGGAGAAGTAACATTCGAGAGATTGCTAGATGCGATTACCACAGGCAAAATCTCGATTGGCTATCCCAACCCTTATTCCAGTTCCACAGCTTTAAATCTGCTATATACAATTCTCTGGCGTGCCGCAGGACACGATCGCGATAAGCAACCTCTAACAGTTCAGGATTTAAAGGTTCCCCAAGTTAGTTCGGTTTTTGATGCTTTCCAGAAGCAAGTGATCGTGACATCAGTTACCACCCTAGAGCTAAAAGAAATCTTCATCCGCGATCAACAAAAAATGCAAGCCTTTCCCCTTGATGGAGTCGCCTTTAACTCACTTAAGAAGTTGCCAGGGTTTGAGCAAGTTGCCTATGTTCCCTTTGGCTTGCCTCATAATGCACCCTTGGTTGGGTTTGATTGGAATACTCCCGAACAACAGGAAGCATTACAAAAGTTTGCCGAATTTGCCACCTCTGAGCCTATGCAAAAGCTCGCTTTAACAACTCCCGAAATTTTAGAACATCTTAAACGCAAGGATCTACCAATTAATACTTCTGGAGAAGTCCTCAAAACAGCGCTTACCTTCTGGAAGCAGCGTAAAGATGGTGGGCGAACAGTCTATATGATGCTCGTGATTGATACCAGTGGCTCCATGACTGGAGCTAGAATGCAAGCTGTTAAGGAAGGGCTACGGATTGCTACTAAAGAAATCAATGCTGGCAATCAGGTTGGTTTGATAACTTTTAGCGATCGCGTCAAGAATGTAGTCAACTTATCTCCCTTTGATGCTCTACAACATAAGCGTTTACTAGCTGCGATCGATGCACTCGAAGCCGATGGTAGTACTGCCCTCTATGATGGCGCGATCGCAGGTTTGGCTCCGCTGATGGAGCGTCGCAAAGCCGATCCTACAGGTGTATTTCGTCTGCTGTTACTAACTGATGGCGAAGTGACTGCAGGGTTTAAATTTGAAGAAGTCAAGGATCTGATGAAGTTTTGCGATGTGCGGATTTATCCGATCGCCTATGGTGAAGTCAATCAGAAAGAGCTTTCGGCGATAGCAGCTCTGCGCGAGTCTACAGTCCAAGTCGGCACACCTCAAAACGTCCAGAACCTGCTCAAAGAAATCTTTCAAACTAATTTGTAAACCCAAAGATAGGCGGCGTGAAGCGCCGTCTATCTTTGCCATATCAAAAATCTATGCATAAACTTAATCGTAAACTTTTAACTACTCTTGGTTTGGGATGGCTAGGATTTTGCCTTATAGGTGGTGCGATCGCCTTTGCTTTGCCACCAACGCAAATTACCATTCTCATCGATCGCAGCTTTTGTCCTCAAGATAAATGGCAAGCGATCGCCTCTGCTTATGGCGATCTATATCAGCAACATCAAAACCGCGATGTGCAAATTAAAGAGGTAGTTGTTTTTGGCGATCTTGGACAAGAGATACTGTCGGGATTGCCTTCACCTGATACAGTGCGATCGCTCAATACCTATGGGCGCTCTAATCAGGAACGACAAAAGCAATTACAAGCGAACTATCCACAATCAAAACTTCTCTCTTGTCAATCACCATAGGTGTTTTGAGAAGCCTAGTAGTAATTTGTAAACTTATGTTGCAGGATGCGTATTTCTTACTCTAAAGCTTGAGAAGTAATCATCAAACATCCATTTAGGAATCTTGGAGGCGATCGTGTTTAGTATTAAGCTGGGTGAATCCCTTTGGGCGTTGAATAAAAAACGGTATTGGTTTGGAAGTATAGTTTTTGTGGCTTTAGCTGTAGTTGTGTCTAAATCCTTTGCAGTGGTTAATACAGGAGAGCGCGGTATTCTTGTAACCTTTAATAAAGTACAAGACGTTGTATTAAATGAAGGTACTCATCCTATTGTTCCTTTTGTGTCATCAGTCAAAGTTATGAATGTTCGTATTCAACGCACGGATGTTGAAGCAAATGCTCGTACTAAGGATTTACAACGAATTAACACGAAGGTTGCTCTGAATTGGCAAATTTCCCCAGATAAAATCCAACAAGTTTATCAACAGTTTGGAAGTAATGAAGAGTTAACAGCCCGAATTATCACTCCTGTTATAGAAGAAATTGTGAAAGCTCGTATTCCAGCAAGAAGCCTAGAAAAAAATTTAACCGAACGCACAGAACTTAAGCAGGAACTAGAAACAAAGGCGAAACAGCGATTAGAGTCCTATGGCATTGTGACAACCGATCTATCTGTTTTAAATGTTACGGCATCAGACGAATTTACAAAAGCAACAGAAGATAAACAAATTGCCGAACAAAAGGCAATTTCTGACAAGATCGTTGCTGAACAAGAACTACAGAAGGCAGACTATGAATCAAAGAAAGCCGCTAAAGAATCGGAAGCGATGATTGCGCGTGCCAAGGGACAAGCAGAATCACAAAGGCTTTTGCAGTCATCATTGAGCCCAGAAATTTTACAGAAACAAGCGATCGAGAAATGGGATGGTAAATTTCCAGTGGTGATGTCTAGCAATGGAGTTTTACCCTTTATCAACATCAGTGCTCCCACTGGCAATCCCACACCAAACAAATAGTTGCGGCAATTCTCTCTCATTTCTAATTTTTCTTTGAATTTATAAATTCATGAACGAAACAGATTTATTGGCAATAATCGCACAGGCTGAGCGTGAGGGCTGGACAGAACTCGATCTGTCGGGAAACGATCTGGAAGGATTGCCAAGCGAAATTGGACGGTTGCAAAGTTTGGAAAAGCTGATTTTAGGTAAGTTGGAAACTGGCGAAAGGAAAATAAAAAGAAATTGTTTAACTGCTATTCCCCAAGAGATTTTTCAATTAACCAATCTCAAAGAACTATCCATTTCATATAATCAAATTGCGATGATTCCTCAGGTGATCACCAACTTAGCAAATCTGACTACGCTTGACCTCTCTTTCAACCAAATCACGCAGATCCCAGATGCGATTGCTAACTTAGCAAATCTGACAACGCTTGACCTCACATACAACCAAATCACGCAGATCCCAGATGCGATTGCTAACTTAGCAAATCTAACTATGCTTTTCCTCACATACAACCAAATCACGCAGATCCCAGATGCGATCGCTAACTTAACAAATCTAACTATGCTTTTCCTCGATAACAATCAAATTACAGCCATACCAGACGCGATCGCCAACTTGGTAAATCTGGATAAGCTTGGGTGTGACTAGAATTTGATGTAACGAAAGAATAGTGATAAGTATACAGGATACAATCAAAACAAAGCAGAAAGATTAATAAATGAATACATCAATCATAGAAAGCAATGAGAAATTTGTGACAATACAAATCACAATAC
>JANNDZ010000222.1:0-8282 GCA_031378395.1 Pseudanabaena sp. OTE_75_metabat_487_sub | reverse complement strand
ATAGAAAAAATTGAAATTTTTGGGCCGGACAACACAAAAATTGGAGAATACACTCCTCTTAAACGTTACGCAGGAAAAATTGTTTTATCCTCACCGTTCTCAATTCAATCGTCCATACGATACCAATCATTTAAATTAGATGATGGTAATAATAAGATATGGACACTTAATGTTAAACTAAATAACTATACCTTTTTAAATGTTTTGATTAGCAACATTTTTATAAAGAACATACCCCCCGACGTGTGGGGCGGCGTGGCGCGCCGCAACTCACTTCTGGGATTTAAGAATCGCCTGCCGCTTCCTGTTGACGATATAGGCAGAAATAGCGATCTTGCAAAGCCATTAATTCTGCGTGAGTTCCTTGTTCAGCAACCCTTCCACTATCCATCAGCAAAATCAAGTCAGCACTATGGATCGTAGCAAGACGATGGGTGATAAAGAAAACCGTGCGTCCGCGAAACTCCTCAGCAAGATTTAAACAGACCTGACGCTCAGTATTGTAGTCTAGGGCGCTGGTCGCCTCATCGAGAATCAGTAATTGCGGTTTTTGCAAAATGGTACGCGCGATCGCAATCCTTTGTCTTTGCCCACCAGAAAGAGAAGCTCCACGTTCACCGACTCTTGATTCATAGCCTTGGGGCAGTTGCATAATGAAATCATGCGCACAAGCTGTTCGCGCCGCCGCCACAATCTCATCGGGAGTGGCATCAGGATTTGTTAACGCAATATTTTGTTGCACCGTACCATCAAACAGCAGCGTATCTTGCAAAACCACCCCAATTTGTCGCCGCAAAGAATAAAGCTCTACTTTACCAATGTCATAATCATCAATAAAAATTCTTCCTGCCTCAGGTTCATACAGCCGCGACATTAACTTTGTGAGCGTACTTTTGCCCGCACCACTAGTGCCAACAACGCCAACAAATTGACCATTAGGAACATCTAAATTGACATTGTTTAACTGCAAAGGCCCATTGGGATTGAAACGGAAATTGACATTCTCATAGCGAACTGCGCCTTTAATAGCGGGCATAGGAATATTGCGACGACCTGCTTCTTCTTGTTCTTGTGGATGATTAATAATATCGCTGAGTCTTTCCAGTGAGAGGGCGGTTTCTTGGAAGTTTTGCCAAAGCTGAATTAGACGCAAAAGTGGTGATGTTGTATAACCCGCAATGATCCGAAACGCAATTAGCTGTCCCAGAGACAGCTTGCCATCAAGTACTAAGAAAGCCCCAACCCATAGCAGCAATAGGTTGGAAAACTGATTCAAAAACTGACTTATCGAACCTGCAGTCGTGGAAGTTACGACAGTCTTAAATCCATCGGAAACATAGCGAGCATAGCGGCGTTGCCATTCCCATCGTGACTGCAACTCGATACTTTGTGCTTTAACGGTCTGAATGCCTGAAACAACTTCCACTAAATAGGACTGAGTTGCCGCATTGCGTTCGGCTTTATTGCGAAGCTGTGCCCTGACGATCGGCGCAACGATAAAGGTAAGCAGTGCAAACAGTGGTACGGTTCCCAACGCGACCAAAGTCAACAGCCAGCTGTAGCAAATCATCACCACGATATAAACGACTGAAAAGACCGCGTCAAGGACAACGGTAAGCGCCGTTCCTGTCAAAAATTGGCGAATATTTTCGAGTTCTCCAATGCGGCTAGATAGTTCTCCTACTGATCGCTTCTCAAAATATCGCAAAGGTAATCTGACCAGATGATCAATGGTTTCGGAACCGAGGGTTAAGTCAATGCGATTAGTTGTATTTACAAATAAGTAGGTTCGCAGTGCTGTAATTAAGGCTTCAAAAAAGGCGATCGTTAAGAGTAAAATCCCCAAAATATTTAAGGAGGGGAGGGAATTTTGCAGAATTACTTTATCAATAATTACTTGGGTGATCAGGGGATTTGCCAATCCTAATAACTGTACAAAGAAAGAGGCAACCAAAACCGTTATTAAAGGATTTCGGTATCGCTTGAGAGAAGGCAAAAACCAAGATAGTCCAAATTTTTGTTTAGGAGTATCCTTCGTTGGTTGAATGATTAAAATCTGTCCCGATTCGCCCCAAAGATCGGCAAATTGAGCAGTTTTTTTAATGACAATTCCCTGTTCAGGAATACCTAATACCTGTTCGCGATCGCTAGTTTTGTAAAGCACTGCAAAGGTATCTTGCCAGAGTAATAAAGCTGGTGTCGGAACCTGACTAATGGCACTAGCAGGAATCGTTACCAACTGACCATTTAGTCCCATTAGTTCGGCGATCATGCCGCATAGCTGCAAAGAGATACTTTGAGAGCGATCGTATTGATTGGCGATCGCCCGTTTGATCACATGGCGATTAAAGGGCATACTCCAATATTTAGCTAGCATCTCAAAACAAGCTACTGAGGCATCAAGGGGCCCGCGCCCATAGATATGAGGATAGTCTTGGGTTTTGCGATCGCTGCGATCGCTAGCTGTAGGCAAATCAGGAGCGTAAGGGATATCAAAAGCGGTAAGCTGTGGCGGTAATTCGGTCACAACTTCAGTAGCTACCGCAAAATCATCGCGCAGCCCAATCAAACGCAGATAACTTGCTTCGGGAATTTCAAACTCGGTGCGATTTGGCTCCACTCTTGTGCCGAAGGGAATGGCGATATTTTTGCCACCGCTCACGAGCCACACAAAATCAGGATCAAGCGGTAGGATTGAATTTTTGCCCGCAGGTAAAGTTAGCAATTTTGCATCTTGCCAAGCATTGCGAGCCTGCTGCATAAAATCTTTAGGAAACTGAGCGCGGCGATCCATCTCGATCGCAAATAGATCAAATACTTCGGCTGGGGAAATTTGGGCAGTAAAAGCTTTCTTAAAACCAAGATCGAGATCGCAAAGTTGCCAAAAATCAGCTTCGTCTAGCGATAAAAAAGTACTTTCCATCGATGCGATCGCCGTTTCGCAGGGCAAATCACGGATCAAACTCGCCCATCCGATTACCGCGCCAGTTTTGAGAGTTTCTAAGGTCGTCGGCGAAGTCGTTTTCGGTGCTTGGGCGAGTAATCTTGCTTGCCCTTCCCATAGAAATAAGACTTGCGATGGCATAGTTTCACGGCGCAAGATGATCTGCCCCATCCGATAGCGCAATGGTTTAAGGCGATCGCTCAGTTCTTTTACAATTGAGTAATCAAGGACTTTTAATAAGGGAATGCGCTCAATGAGCTCTTGAATAGCATTGGTGTTGGCAAACATGGGCGTTAACGTAAATGAGCTTAAGGAGCAAAAAAGGTTCTAAAAAATCATCTTCAAAGAGAAAAAATGAGGGTGTCTAAGCATAATCAGGATTTCTTCTGCGAAAGTTGTTCTTGTATAAGCTCCTCAAATAATTGATTGAGAAGCATCTGAGTTGTTTGATCGTCAAACTGAGCAGGCACAAATTTTTCTAGTCGTAAAATCACAAACCATTCTTCTAAAGGAAAAGGTGGATGAACTTGCAGGGGAAGGCTATGCCGCAATTTTTCAGCGATCGCAGGAGGAAGTTTATTAAGCAGGACTGGTCCAATCATGCCACCTGTTTGAGCTTCTACCCCCTGAGAATATTGAGATGCAATCTCAGCGAAAGTCTGTTCGCCATCTTGAATCCGAAAGAATAGTTCTTGCAAAAGCTCAGGATTTTTGTGGCGGATCAGCGAATAGATTACCCGATCTAAACTAGTTCTACGATTTAGAAAAGTTGATTCGAGACGATTTCCCCAAGTCTGATGCTTATATTTTTCGATTTTAAACTCGCGTAGAGCGATCGCCTTTAGTTGCTCGTCAGTAAGACTATAAGCTTGACAATAATTTTGGATAGCCTCTTGCGAAACTAGCTTATAGCGCTGCTGAAATTGTTGCAAAGCCAGATTAATTTCTTCTGGCTCAAGGGTAACGGTTGCGATCGCGCGATCAATCGCTAGTTCTCGCTTAAAATTTGGTAACAAGCGATAGATTGCTAAAAGCTCTCCAAAATTTCCTTCCTCAATTTTAAGATTGTCAATTGTCAAGTAACTCACCATAATTTTTAGAGAAAATTATCATGATTTCGGTCATCTACACTGTATTGATCTGCACATGAAAATAATATTAGTTTATATATATATTTCAGGACAAGCGAATCTTGATTAACTCTATAGTTTGCTTCTCTATGGTTAAGTGATATTGTGTATGTATTCGTTCAGTAAGTAGTAAACGAGAGGGATTTGTTTGACTCAGTCAATTAATCTACCCAAGCTAGACGACTTTTTGCAAGAGCTTGCAACGATACAACAGCAAGGTTCAAAGCGAATTGCGTTTTTAGGTTCCCGCCATGTGCCATTAACCCATCAACTGCTGATTGAACTGCTCAGCTATGCTTTGGCACTATCTGGCAACAGTATTATTACCTCTGGAGCAACAGGTACAAACTTTGCTGCGATTCGGGGTGCTCTACGAGCCGACCCCAACTTGTTAACCGTAATTTTGCCTCAAAGTCTTGATAGACAGCCCTATGAATCTCGTGAACAGCTAGAAAATGTGATCCATTTAATTGAGCATGGCGAGAATGACACTCTATCTTTGGCTGAAGCAAGTAGCCGATGCAACCAAGAAATTATTTCCAAGTGCCAGCAACTGATATGCTTCGCGTTTCATGGTAGTGAGACTTTATTGCAAACCTGTCAGGATGCTGAAGAACAACGCAAGGTTGTCACACTATTTTATTTTGATTAGCTCCAACCCAATTATTTATGGCGCGCGAAGCTGCGCCATAAATAATTGGGTTGGATTGAGCGGTGCGGCAAAGCCGCGCCACTCAAAATTGGTTCTTGATTAGGCTGTTTAACCAGTAGTTTACAAACAAAATTATGAGTAAAACAATTAAAGGCAAAGTGTTTGTCTTAGATGACAATATTGACACTGACCAAATTATTCCTGCGGAATATCTCACACTTGTACCGTCAAAGCCTGATGAGTATGAGAAACTTGGCAGCTACGCCATGATCGGACTTCCCGATCGCTACGATCGCTTTATTCCTGAAGGCGAAAGCAAAACGATTTATTCGATTATTATCGCGGGTGAAAATTTTGGTTGTGGTTCTTCGAGAGAACATGCACCGATCGCACTTGGAGCAGCAGGATTAGATGCCGTAGTTGCTCAGTCCTATGCCAGAATTTTCTTCCGTAACTGCACCGCAACGGGTGAGTTATATCCTTGGGAATCAGTTGATTGTTTGGTTGATCGCTTCAAAACTGGTGAAGAAGCAACCATTGATTTTGATAACAATCTCATTATTAATGAGACGAATGGCGAAACTTTTGTATTGAAATCCCTTGGAGATGTGCGACCTGTCATTGATGCAGGCGGTTTATTTGATTATGCTCGACTAACGGGTATGATTCCCACTCGTGTGTAAAACCTATGTCCTATCACATTCGTATTCATGATCGCCAAAACGATAAGCTGTATGAAGCTGATATCCAAGGCGATCGCTATATTCTTGACTCTTTAGAAGATCAAGGTATTAACCTCCCTTTTTCCTGTTTGAATGGTGCTTGTACTGCTTGCGCGATGCGAGTCAAGTCGGGGAAAATCGATCAACATGAGGTAATTGGTTTATCCAAAACTTTACAGGATGAGGGTTATGCGCTGATTTGCTCAGGCTATGCCCAGTCAGACTTAGATCTAGAAACCCAAGATGAGGATGAGGTCTATCAGTTGCAGTTCGGTAACTTTTTTGCCAAACGCAAGCGTCACTGGTTTCAGTTTGGTATTCCGATTGATCATGACTAAATAGTTTAAGTAGCTTGGCACAATTAAATATAAAACCCCAAAATCTAACCGCCCGCGCAGCGGGCGGTTAGATTTTGAATTTGTTTTTTTATTATGCCAAGGTACTTAAAGGGCGCTTTGCGCCCTTTAAACTTTGAATTATGTGGCACTATGAACTCTAAAGCAGGAAAAAAAGACGCGATCGCGAAGTCTCCACCGCGTTTATTTATTTTGGTTGTGCTATTGGTTGCCTTTTTAGCGATCGCAAATATGGCGATCGCTTTTGCTCAACCCAAGGACAAGGTAAATGGCGAACTCTGGATTATTAATCGGGTTGTCAGTGGGCAAACTGTAGAAGCATCTGTAGTGAGTAATCCCAATATGACTGTGCAACGAGTGAGATTGTTAGGCATCAGTGCACCACTCAAAGAGCAGTCTCCTTGGGGCGATCGCGCTCGCCAGAGTTTGTCGGATCTGATTAAAGAGCAGAAAGTGATTTTAGAGTTTGATGTCAAGCAAAAAGATAACTCTGATCGCTGGCTTGCTTATATTTGGAAAGATAATTTATTGGTTAATCAATATTTGGTGTCAGAGGGACTTGCGATCGCTGATTCCTATTCGCCCAATGTAAAGTATGACGCAAGAATTAGTCGCGCCCAATCCAAAGCAAGACTGCAAGAGCTAGGAATTTGGGACACCCAAAACCCATTACGCCTCAGTCCCAGAGACTTTCGCCGCCAATTAAGTAGGGCTTCCTGAAAAAGTACAAAAGCTTGCTACATAAGGACTTTAAGCTTTTTTTGCCATAACAAGTGCAAGGTTATAGCGCCTAGAGGCTCAAAACCCTTGCACTTCCGTGGAAAATCGCTGGGTAAATTTGGGAAATATGCGACAAAATACTATTTTAAAAGCTGTATTGCCTTTAAATTCGCTCTGTAGACTTTTTCAGCAAGCCCTAAGTAATTAAAAGGCGGCGCGAAGCGCCGCCTTTTAATTACTGGAAATTATTCATCAGTGTTGGCTAGACTGTAATTTGTGCCAGTAAAGTCAGCGCCTTTCAAGTTCGCATTTTTGAAGATGGTATTGTTAATATCTGCCCTGCGTAAATTCGCATGGATTAACACAGCACTAGTAAAGTTTGCACTCTTTAAATTGGTGTCATTGAGAATTGCATCGGTCAGAAAAGCCTTGGTGAGATTGGTTTTTTCCAGCTTTGCCCCAGTAAGATCTGCGCCTTCCAAGTTAGCGTTAGTGAGATTTGTACCGCTTAAGTTTGCACCCATTAGAGCTGCACCGATTAAGTGCGATTGGCTCAAATCGATCCCTGCAAGATTTGCGTTAGTTAAATCGCAGCCTGCACATTGTTTGGTTTTTATCAGTTGTTGAACTTGGACAGGATCATATGCTTCTAAAGGGCTTGCCCATCCAATTCCAATCACAGCTAAAATTGCAACTAATTTAGTTTTCATTTTGCCCTCCTCTCATGCGAGGAATGCTATACATCTATTATCGCTGCAATTAATTTCGGATTCGTTCTGTTGCATCTGTCGTCACTATTCTTAACCATTGATGGAATCAATCAAACAACCTGTTGGTTTAATTGTAATTTTGGGAGCAACGGCGACTGGCAAGACGAGTCTGGCAATCACACTCGCCAAGCACCTAAATGCACCAATTTTAAGTGCCGATTCGCGCCAAGTTTATCGATATTTTGATATTGGCACTGCAAAGCCAAATATAGAAGAACGCCAAGAAGTTTCCCATTACTTGATCGATATTGCTGAACCAAATACCACCTTGACTCTTGCAGATTATCAAGATCAAGCTCAAACTTTAATCTCCAAATTTCATGCTGAAGGCATTACACCGATTTTAGTTGGTGGTTCAGGCTTGTATATTAAGGCGATTACAGCAGGACTCAAAATTCCCAGAGTAGCGCCCCAGCAAGAACTGCGATCGCAATTTGAGGAATTAGGACAAACTTATTGCTATCAGATTTTGCAACAGGTTGATCCTGTAGGGGCTGCCAAAATCCATGCTAACGATCAAATCAGAACTTTGCGATCTCTAGAGGTTTTTTATGTCACAGGGCAACCGCTTTCTTCACAGCAAGGCGAGCAGCCGCCTAGTTATCCCATTGTGCAAATTGGTTTAGATTGTGATGATCTGGATGTTTATCGCAAGTTAGTTAGCGATCGCACCGAGCAAATGCTTGAAAATGGCTGGTTTGATGAGATTCGCGATTTACAAAACCGTTATGGAAAAGATTTGCCGCTTTTAAGAACTTTGGGCTATGGCGAAATGTGCGATTATTTGGCTGATAAAACTGATCTCGAAACTGCCAAACTACTTACGGTTACACATACCTGTCAATTTGCCAAACGTCAGCGCACATGGTTTCGCGGTTCGGGTAATGGTGATTTGCCAATCCATTGGTTGCGATCGGGAAGTAATTGGGAAAATAGTTGGGAAGAGGCGCTTAATTGTTTGGACTAAACGGAATTTTAAATATGTCAC
>JANNDZ010000214.1:0-6152 GCA_031378395.1 Pseudanabaena sp. OTE_75_metabat_487_sub | reverse complement strand
ATGACATCACTAGCCGAAGGACTGTGCAATTCAATCTTGGTAATTGGTAAGCCTTAAATTGCGCGTAAATGGAGCTCAATTTCGTTGTGGTTTTGCGAGATAAGAGTAACCATTCCTGTGTCATGGGGGCGGGGGGATAATTCAGAGAAAATCACTTCGTCTTTAGTGATGAAAAACTCCACACCGAAAAGCCCTGCGCCGCCGAGTTTATCGGTGACTTGGCGAGCAATGTCCTGTGCATCTTTGACTTGGGCAGTGGTTAAGCCGACAGGTTGCCATGATTCTTGATAGTCTCCTCGTTCCTGACGATGCCCGATCGCTTCACAAAATAGCGTCTCTCCCTGCCATTGACGGATCGTTAATAGGGTGATTTCCACTTCAAAATTGATAAATTCTTCGATGATGATTTTGGCGGTATCTCCTCGTCCTCCTGCGATCGCATAATCCCAAGCTTTTTCCAGTTCATCGGCATTTTGCACAACAGACTGACCTTTGCCAGAGGAAGACATCACGGGTTTAATCACGTTTGGGAACCCAATTTCGGCAGCAACGGTTTTCAGCTCATCAAGGCTGGTGGCGTAAGCGTATTTGGCAGTGCGTAATCCCAATTCATTACTTGCTAAATCCCGAATGCGATCGCGATTCATGGTGAAGTTAGTGGCGGCAGCAGTGGGAATAACGGTGTAACCTTGAGCTTCAAGTTCGAGCAGTTTCTCGGTACGGATTGCTTCTACTTCTGGCACGATCAGATCAGGTTGATGTTTTTTCACGACGGCTTCGAGGGCTTCGCCATCCAGCATCGAAATGACTTCCCGATAATCGGCAACTTGCATTGCAGGCGCATTGTCATAGCGATCAACCGCAATCACCGTATTACCGAGTCTTTGGGCAGCAATAACGACCTCTTTACCTAGTTCACCAGAGCCAAGAAGCATGATTTTTTTTGGTAATGCGATCGCCATTAAATTCACCTTGTTATTGCACAAAACAGCCGTATCATAGCGTTTTTAGCTGTACATTTTGCCACTTCATGTTTGGCTGGGCGGGGCAACTGCATTAGAAACGTATGTAGTTGCCCTGCGCTTCTCATCTTTTGGGTTTCGGTGACAGCTATGGCTGTAGTAGTATGTCTTTAGTAAATGACGGTATCGTGATCGCGGTAAACGAAATAAGTGATTCAGGTCGAACAGTCGATCAGACAGTTGGAAGATGCATATTCCCTTAATGAGCGATCGCTAGAGATATTAGCTAGAGCGATCAATCGATTTCAGGGATCATTTTCTTTGATTATTGTTAACTGTAATTACCGCAGCCTTAGACAAAAACTACTGATCTCATTAAGCTCAAAAATAGGCTCTACCTATCGTGAGCTTTGGTGGCGAGAATCCCCTGAGACTCTCTATGATAAATTGCAAAACTTTGCCCAAAACTTAGGGCGCGATGGTCAGACTGACCATATTTCTGCCCTGATATGTTTGGGTTTGGAACAAACTAGACCCGAACATTTAGAAGATTTATTTTTAGAAGCTAACCTATTTCGCGATCGCCTTAAGCAACAGCTTAAATGTCCATTAGTATTGTGGCTGAATGATCGTGAACTACAACAGTTATGGATTAATGCTCCTGAACTAGTAAATTTGGCAGCGCCGCCGATCAAATTTGGATTGAGTCCTGAACAGCTAGATGTAGAAGTTCATCAACAAGTGGATCGATTGTTTGAGATTGCTAGAGATCCTCAAATTCCCTTATTTTGGCAAGACACCAAAATTGATGCTGATCGTGAATCATTCTCCTATAGTGAACTAGAGCTAGCAAGACGCGAACTGAGAATTGCTCAGTACAAAACTGCTCAAGAGATTTCCCTAGAATTAGAAGCAAAACTAGACTTTGCCTTAGGGAGGTTACTATGGCGATCTGAAGAAGCTATGGCTAGTGATGTGTATGAAGAATCTAGGGGTGAAGTACATAGTGTTTCTCAAATCTATTATCAATGCAGCCTAGCCTATTGGCAAAAAGCTGATCGCCCAATCGAGAGTGGGATTGTTCTATTTTATTTAGGTAATTTGTGGTGGCATAATTCTTTTGTGAATGGGCGACAGGCTCAAGATTCTTGGCATAAGGCAAAGCAATTTTTTCAAGAAGCGATCGCTGCTCTTAAACAAGAAAATCAATTGGACTTAATTGCCAAATATAGTCGAGCCTATGGTAATGTCCTTGAACAACTTAATCAATGGCAAGAACTAGAACTATGGATTGAGTCATTGTTGCCATTGCATCAGCAGATGCCTCTTGAACTTGCTCAAGATTATGGATACTTAGCCAAAATATCTGTGGAAAGGGGATTATGGCTCCAAGTTAAAGATTATGCATCTAAAGCACTCGCTACTTTAGATCAAGTCCCTAGTTTTAAAGAAGAAAGCCTGAACCATAATTGGTTGCGGATGCGCCATATCCAGAGAGGTCAATATCAACTCTTAATTACCCAGAGTTATCTTCAGCTTAAAGAACTGGAACTGGCTGCAAATGTCATTGAATCAACTATCGCTAGCTTTAATCTGAATTATGCACCGAAGCTTTATATTCGGTTCCTTGATACTTTTCATGATATTGCTTTTGCCCAAGGACGTTATCTCCAAGCCTTTCAAGCAAAGCAAAGACAGCGATCGCTAGAGCAGCAATATGCACTGAGAGCCTTTGTTGGAGCTGGTACTCTGCAACCGAAACAATTTTCTCCTAATTCTAGTATTGCGGAGCTAGATTCGAGTAGGTTTGATGTTAATGCAGGTGAAATCGCTGCCTCTGGGCGTACTCAAGATGTGGAACGTCTATTTGAAAGGATAATCTCAATTGAGCATCAACTAACTGTCATTCACGGTGAATCTGGTGTTGGTAAAAGTTCATTGGTCAACGCTGGACTGATTCCTGCGCTATTGCAGCGATCGCTGGCAGGTCAAGAAGTAATGCCAATCAAAATTTCTGTTTATACAAATTGGATCAATGCTATCTTTCTTGCCATTTATAAAAATCTTACTCCTGATGCCAATGTTTTTAGGAAAGTAGATGTGTTATCGAATGACTTGATTGATCGTCGCAAGAATGGCGATCGCGGTGTTGTACATCTATTACACAAACTGAGACAACTCGTAGCTAATGGTACTCAGGTTGTTTTAATTTTTGACCAATTTGAAGAATTCTTTTCTACTTGTACTCAATCGCATGAAAGGCTAGTCTTTATTGACTTTTGGCAAAATTGTCTAAAAATTCCTTTGCTAAAAATAGTGATTTCAATCCGTGAAGACTATCTCTATTTGCTTCTAGAACTAGAAGCAGCCTATCCAGAAGTTGACATCTTAAGCCGCAATTTTCGTTATGCCTTAGGTAATCTTTCTTTGTCTGATGCTAAAGCGCTGATTGAAAATCTTACCGAACATGCTAATTTTACTCTTGAGCCGATTCTTGTGGATGAGTTGGTGCGAGATCTCGCAGGCGATCGCGGATTGGTGCGCCCGATCGAACTGCAACTAGTTGGCTCTCAACTTCAAGATCGCAATATCACCACCCTCTCAGCTTATCAGGCGGCGGGATCTAAGCAACGTCTTGTTGAGCAATCAGTTGAAGAGGTAATTCAAGCTTGTGGTAATGCGTCCTTTATTGCTCAGCAGGTATTGATTTTGCTCACTGATGAGCAGGGTAAGCGACCATTGCGCACGCGTAATGAATTGCGAATGGGGTTATTGTCTTATTCGAGCAATACTGAAGATCTTGATCTAGTTTTAGAAATTTTAATTGGGTCGGGTTTAATCTTCCAATTGCCTGAAGTATCGAGTAATCGCTATCAACTTGTCCATGACTACCTAGTTTCATTCATTCGCGCTAATCAAGAAACAGGCTTACTAAATGAGTTACGCAAAGTCCAATTCTCGGCGCAACGTAGCCAAGCTAACCTTAGTCGCCTTACAAAGTTTGCCCTGATAGGAACTGTTTTGGGCTTATTTGTAATGGCAGGTTTAGCCTTTCAAGCAAATCGTCAGCGTCAGCTTGCAGAGTTTGGTGAAATCGAAGCTTTGATTTCTTCCGCAAACTCCAGTTTTTTGCTCAATCGTCAATTGGAATCACTAGCGACAATTGTCCAATCTGCGAAAAAGTTAAAATATACAGATGAAGGAACTGATAAAACTAGGATTACCCAGTTAACATTTGAAAATCTGCAAACTATTGTCTATAACATGCGTGAACGCTATCGATTTTATTCAAAAAATAGAGATGCCCCATTTTATGCCGCGAAATTTAGCCCTGACGGTAATGTTCTCGCCTTTGGGAGCTTTGACGGCAGCGTAGATTTATATCAAAGTAATGGTGTTCTGATCACGCGCTTAGTCGGTCTAAAAACAAGCGAGATTCGGGGCTTAAGTTTTAGCCCCGACGGTAAAAGGATCGCTTCGGCAGGGAAAGGTAAAAGTGTCAGGATTTGGGATATTCGTACTAGCAAGTTAATTAGTAAATTCTATGCCCATCAAGATGATATTTTTAGGGTGAACTTTCATCCTGATGGTAAAAGATTACTCACTGGTAGTAAGGATGGCACTGTCAAACTTTGGGATAGCGATCGCGGATTAGAACTACTCACTTTAAACCCTAAAAATGTCGGTAATAACTCTCCTGATAAAGAAGCAGGAGCTATTCAAGATACAAGTTTTAGCCCCGATGGCAACTTGATTGTGACCGCTAAAAACACGACGATCGCGCTTTGGGATTTGCAAGGCAACTTACTCGCGAGTGCGATCGCCCATGATCAAGAACTTTTCAGCGTGAAGTTTCATCCCGATGGTCAACAACTATTAACTTCGGGGCGAGATGAAACTGTGAAGCTCTGGCAGATTCAGGATCAGAATCGTCAAATTCAATTTGTACGATCATTGAAAGGAACATCAACTGATATTTTGAGCTTAAATTTCAGTGCCGATGGCGATCGGATTGCGCTTGCTTCTCAAGATAGTTCGATCCAAATCCTTAATTCTGACGGAACATTAGAAATGAAGTTAGGAGGACATACCGATGGCATTTTTGACGTTAACTTCAGTCCTGATGGTCAATATCTTCTATCTGCTAGCAAAGATAAGACTGTGCGCCTCTGGGATCTCAAAGCTACATTGCTCAATACTCTCTATGGACATACAAGTAGTGTTTGGTCAGTTGCTTTTAGCCCTGACGGAAAAATGTTTGCATCAGGCAGTGTTGATAAGACTGTCCGTCTTTGGAATGCCGATGGAACTTATAGACAAGAACTCAAAGGGCATGAAGACACCGTCTATGGTGTGAGCTTTAATAATGATGGAACCAAGCTAGTCACGGCAAGTGATGATAAAACTGTAAAGATTTGGAATAGTGCCACAGGTAAGCTATTGCATTCGCTTAATATTCATGGAGCGAAGCTGATCTATGCTACCTTTAGCCCAGATCAAAAGATTTTAGCGACGCTGGGATGGGATAAAAAAATTAAACTATGGAAATGGAATGATGATGATAATCCGCAACTATTGCATGTGTTGGAAGGGCATACAGGCACGGTCTGGTCGATCGCCTTTAGCCCTGATAGTCAGTCACTAGCCTCGACGAGTAACGATCAAACCGTGAAAATTTGGAATGTGAATAATGGTCAGAATATCTATACGATGGAAGCGCATAGCAATGGAGGGCTTGCCGTTGCCTATAGCCCCGATGGTAAACAAATTGGATCGACTGGTAAGGATGGCAAATTAAAACTATGGAATGCTCAAACAGGTGGTCTAGAACAGGTGATTGCGGTTACGGCTGATTCTTGGATCTATGGGATGACTTTTAGTCCCGATGGTAAGGCGATCGCTACGGCAAATGCTGATAAAACTATCAAAATCATGGATCGTGCTAGTGGCAAGCTACTCAAAACCCTATCTGGACATACAGCAGAGGCTTATACTCTAACTTACAGCCCTGATAGCAAAAATATTGTTTCTGCGAGTCGAGACAATACCCTTAAATTATGGAATGCGGAGACATTAAATTTTAATGAATTAGTGCAGAGAGGTTGTAATTTACTGGATAACTATCTTGAATCCACACCAACATTGCCTTTAGAGCAAAAGCAGATATGTAAACAATAACAAAACCAATTT
>JANNDZ010000120.1:0-20373 GCA_031378395.1 Pseudanabaena sp. OTE_75_metabat_487_sub | reverse complement strand
AAAAAACCAAAATTGCGTTGGGGCGGCGCCCCCCCCCCCCACTACTCTTTTGGGCTTTATACTCTAAACAAATCTTACGCCGATGTACCGATTCACAAAAGTCAGTCACACTTTTGTGAATTGAGGCTCAAAACCTTCAAGGGTTTTAGAAACATCAAATGGCTAAGCCATTTGATGTTTTGGTATTACTTCTATTTGCGATTGAAAACTTCTAAGGTTTGACGGCTAAACTCACGTAGATTTGCGACTCCATCTTCCATCGGCATCTTATCGCCAAAGAACTGCCAATTGTCTACTGTTGAAAATCGCCAACATTCGCCTTTATGGTCATGTCCACTTGCCTCAACGCCGATCGCCCTCAAATCTCCGTCAACGGGATCTTCGTATAGTCGAATTTGAAAGAGAATACTGCGAACCTTGAGCCGCCAACTTACCCCTGGGAAATGAAAGCCAACATCAATCGAATCTGGATCAAGTAATCTGCGAGTATCTGAATTATTCAGCCAAGGTTTTAAGTCAGAACGTGCAGCAGGGTAAATAGCTTTAAACAAATTGACAATAGTAGCGATTTTTGTCGCTACTTCGACATTTCTAGCTTGTTCAGCAGCATTCACGGGCAATACCCTCACATAAAACCTACAAAATAAAGATTTATCAGCTTTTGATCGCTGATTTTAGCACTCGTCAACAATAAACCATATTAACTAGCGATCGCTGTAGCAAGTGTTATCAAAAATCTCTAAATATTTAAGGATGGGCGGCACGAAGCGCCTCCCATCCTTAACATATAAATACTTAACCCGAAAAAATACCGATTGCTATCAGTCGAAATCGTAAATATGATAGGCTGAATCTTGATATGACTTAGAGTGCCGTTATGACTATTTCTGGCGATCGCAAGCTAATTAAAACACTTGACTCTCCTTTAGAGGACTTTGAGCCGATGCCAGAAGGTGATAAACAACGCCGTAATTTGAGTTATGCGACTGAAGCTTTGAAACTGTGGTTTGAGAAATTACCAGATGTGTATGTTTCGGGAAATCTGTTTATTCGTTATGAAGAGGAAGGCGCAGAAAAGAGAATTGCTCCTGATATCTTTGTTGTGTTTGGAGCGAGTAAAGAAGATCGAGTGAGTTATACAGTGTGGGAAGAAGATGGGAAGGTTCCAGATTTTGTGTTGGAAATAACTTCTAAGGGAACTGTGACGAAAGACCATAAGGAAAATCCATTAATTTATCGGGATTTGGGAGTTAAGGAATATTTTCAGTATGATCCTTCGGGGATGTCTCTGAAGCCTGATTCTTTGCAGGGAGTGCGTCTAGAAAATGGTAAGTATGTGCCGATCGCTGTTTCAACTTTAGCTGATGGTACTTTGTCTTTGCATAGTCAAACGTTGGGTTTAGATTTACATCTTTTTGTTGATAAGACTTTTCGTTTTTACGACCCGATTTCTAAGCAGATTTTAAGGTCTCATGCTGAGGCGGAACATGCTAGGTATCAGGCTGAGTTGGAGCGTTCTTATGAACAGCAGGCTCGGCGTGAGGCTGAGGTTGCCCAACAACAAGCTGAGGCGATCGCTATCCAAGAACGTAATGAAAAACTTCAAGAACGGCTAGCTAAACAAAAAGCAGAGCAAAAAGCCCAACGTCTTGCCGAAATGCTCAAAGCGATGGGAATTGATACTGACGAAATTTAAGTAAGTCGCTCCCACATATTTCACAAAAAAACTATCCCAAATAAAGCGAAACAAAATTAATGCCACACTCTTCAATAATCTTCAATATAGGTTATCTGGCAATTTATATTTTTACTGGAACTAAATCAGGAATAGCCTCAAAATTTGATAGTACAGAAGGATCTAGACTTAAGCGATCTAGTAACTTTGCAAACTCCTTACAGCAAGCATCTGAGCTTTGCAAGATTTGCTTCTGAGAGAACTTGATCATAATCCAACCTGAATTTACTAGAAAGCGATCGCTAAGATCCTTTTGCATTAGCTTTTCCGCACTTTCTGAATCTGCAATAATCTCGATCGCAATATGGACATTGAGAACTGGATCGATATAGGTCAGTGTAGGAATCCAATCCTGATTAACACTAGGAATGTAGAGCTTCACACCTTGATAGATTGTTCCTGACAAATTTTGCTGAAGAGTGATTCCGAAATCATAAATAGCTGATTGATCTCGATCTGGAGAATTACTCTTGGCTAAGGCGATCGCATTTTCAATGGGAGGAATTCTTGCAAAAAACTTCTGAAATTGCTGATGCCGAAACTGAAGGACGCGCTCTGGAGAATGGGTGATCGCTAGTTTTTGCTCATATCCAACTTCTTCACGAGAATAAACTTCTAACTTTTTGAAGTAGCTTTGCAGAGTATTTTGATGACTTTGATATCGTTTTTTGTAGGTGAGAAACTGATATCTGATCCGCAGCACAAGTACCACCGTTCCTACTATCAACAGCATGATTCCTAACTCTTTGGCAAAGGTAGTTACTAATGCTACGACGAATATTAGCCCAAAGCTTAATGCGATCGCTTCTTGAATATTAATAGGCTGGGGCTGCTCAGAGGAAGTAAGTCTTGGCGGTGTAACAAGCTTAGGTGCAACGGGCTTGGACTGAGCGATGCGCTGCACTTCTGGAGGAATAAGAATAGTAGGAAACTGACGCATCGATTTGTAGTTCTTTTGATCGAAGGCTGCTGTAAATGTAATTCTCACAGTGCCTTAAAAGATTTGCAAGCAAATTATACCAATTCACAAAAGTGTGACGACACTTCTATGAATTAAAACCCAAACCCTGTAAGGGTTTTAAAAACATGAAATGGCAACTCCATTTCGTGTTTTGGTATTATACTAATCCACAAAAGTGGGACAACACTTTTGTGGATTAAAAACCAAACCCAGTAAGGATTTAAAGAATACAAAATAGCTACGCTATTTTGTATTTTGGCATTTTAAAGAAAAGCCGCACGATTCGCATCGCTTTTCTTTATGGGGTTTTAGACATTGTCTAAGCCAGGAATCGAGCGATACAGCTGCACATACTTTTCGGCAGAGGCTTGCCAACTGAAGTTATTGTTCATGCCGCGTTGTTGTAACAAGCGCCATGCATCGGTATAGCGATAACTCTCCCATGCGCGTACCATGCAGGTGTACATATCCAACGGCTCGTAACGATCAAAACTAAAGCCTGTGCCTGTCTGACCAATTGGATCATGAAATGACACCGTATCTACTAGTCCACCAGTACGGCGAACAATTGGCACACAACCATAGCGAAGTGAAATTAGTTGACTCAGCCCACATGGTTCAAAACGACTTGGCATCAAAAAGGCATCCGAGCCAGCATAAACGCGATGGGAGAGCGCTGAGTTAAACAAAATTTGCGCTGACATGCGACCGGGATAGCGAGCCGCAATTTGCCATAGTTGCGATTCGTAATAGCGCTCTCCTGTACCCAACACCACAAACTGAGCATCTGTGTATGCTAAGAAACGTTCAAGGGTTTGCAGCAGCAAATCAATACCTTTCTGCTCCACCAAGCGACCAACCATGCCGATCAAAAAAGTTGCAGGATTTACGGTTAAGCCCAACTCTTTTTGCAAAGCAATCTTATTTGCCATGCGATCGTCAAGGGTTTCGACAGAGTAGTTTTGCACCAAGGCGGTATCGGTAGCAGGGTTTTCTAATTCTGTATCGATGCCATTTAAAATACCCCAAGGCTTCAAGAAGGAAAGTATGTCTTCTAATCCTTCCCCGTAGGTAGGTGTACAAATTTGCTGCGCATAGGTTGGCGATACAGTATTCACGCGATCGGCATACTTGATGCCTGCTGCCATAGTGTTATGGGCATCCATATACCATGGAGTCCAAGTGATTTTGTCCAAAAACCATTTCCAAGGACCTTGATAGGCAAGGTTATGAATCGTGAATACAGTACCAATATCCGAGACTTGATGCATCCACACAGGAATCATGCCTGTATGCCAATCATGACAGTGAATGATATTGGGCTTCCAATAGTTCCATGAAAATTCAGCAACGGCATTTGCGAACATCGTGAACCGCCAATCTTCATCTTCACCGCCATAAACGCGAGCAGGAATAAATGATCCATGCCCCACTAAATACAAAGGGACATCTGTACCTGGTAATACTGTCTCAAAAATATCAAACTCCTGAAACATGGCATAGCCTTTCCATTTCCATTCAGGTTTTTCCTTGAGCTTGTCTGGAATTACGCCGTAGTAAGGCATGATGATCCGCACATCATGCCCCATCTTCTTAAGAATCGGAGGAAGTGCGCCCACTACATCTCCCATACCGCCAACTTTGGCGAGAGGAGCAACTTCAGCCGCCGCAAATAAAATTTTCATTCGTTGATTCAGTACTCGTATTTCAGGCTCTAACTATTTTCATGCATAGCGCGATCGCTAAAGCAGCAATTTTTTTCAAGCTACGCTTTGTGCAAAAAAGAAACCCGCTTTGCAGGTTTCTTTTTTGTTATTGGCGCGATCGCTAAAGCAGTAAATTTTACAAGCTCCGCTAACAATCAGAAAGCACATCCCACAGTGGGATGTGCTTTCTGATTGTTAGCGCGTCGCGCTACAGCAGCAATTTTTATAAACTATGCTTAAAGATTAAAAAGAAACCCACAGTGGGTTTCTTTTTAATCTTTAAGGAAATGTACAAGCCGCAGTAGGAATTTGGACAGTGTTATTTTGCACTCTATACTTCGCAAGTACCCCACCTGTATTCCCTCTAGCTGTTAGCTCAGTTACCAATGTTGGACTGGGGTTAGCCACAGCGATCGCCGTGGTTAGTCCTGCTAGTTGCAATCCTGATGCTGATGTACTTTGTCTACGGAATAGATAATCAAGACTAGAGGTGGGGTTATTTAAGGTATTCCCTTCAAACCTGACGCAGAGCGAAGCAGCATTTTGCGATCTAATAATCATAGATGCATCATCTATTCCAACCTGCGTATTGGTGTTTGTAACTTTATTATTCAATACCGCTGCTCGAACAGACGACTGTCCTCCAACTGCCGTTTCTCCTACACGCACCTGAATTGCTGCACCACCGACATTGCTAATGTTGTTATTTGAGATCGTTGTTGTGCCAATAGAACCATCAACAGCACCAAAGCTAATGCCTTTGTTCACGATGTTGTCGATTGTATTATTGCTAATAGTCAGCGTTGCATTGGCATTATTACCTAAGTTGATGTCGATACCATCGGCTCCATCAGTTGCGCCTGTAATATTACGGATCGTGTTACCTGTGATATTGACAGTAGCGGTGGTAGTAGTGGTACAACCTGCTAAATCTGGATAGACTCGACAAAGACTAAACTCGATGCCATCGACTTCGACAACACCGCCTGTAGTTGTGTTATTGCCGACTGTATTATTAGCGATCGTAAGATTGACATTACCTGTGTTATTACGAACAAGAATACCTGCTTCTACCTGTGTTTGGACATTGGGCTGAATTGTGTTAGTGACGGTGTTACCAGTAATCGCAGCAGTACCGCTAACATTATCGAGACGAATCCCTTCTGCGATCGCATTGTTAACTTGGTTATTCAAAACATTGGTATTGCCGCTCGCACCAACCAACACAATCCCACGACCTGAAGTGCCAACACCCGTAGTAGATGGAGCCGTAATCGT
The DNA here is from genome assembly GCA_031378395.1 of Pseudanabaena sp. OTE_75_metabat_487_sub. Taxonomy (GTDB): domain Bacteria; phylum Cyanobacteriota; class Cyanobacteriia; order Pseudanabaenales; family Pseudanabaenaceae; genus Pseudanabaena. The sequence continues at coordinate 14,693 of JANNDZ010000120.1, read as the reverse complement.
GACGATGTTAGAGGCGATCGTGGCATTGGTATTATTGTTGCCAATGATGCCCGCACCAGCACCCGTGGCAACATTTTTATTAATAGCGAAACCAATCAGAGCTTGATTGGAGCCTGATGCTAGGGTAACCGTATCGGTGACGATCGGGAAAACACCAGTATTAGAAGGTAACGGTATACTTGAAAAGGTTGTCCCCGCCGCAGTATAGGCAAGATTAATCGTCGATGGGGCGCTAGAAATCACGCGCACTTGATCAGGAATGGTGAAGCCGCTGATAGTTGGAGCCGTCGAACCTGCGGGCGCATAGGCAAACACGATCCCATCTGAGCCAGCCGCCCCTGCATTCGCCACAGCAGTTGCAAAATTAGCAAAAGTCACCACATTGGGATTTCCCACCAAACCTGATGTGTTATCAGAAACTACAAAAATGCTATAGGGGCGACCCGTAGCAGGATTAATCGCAATTACCTGATCGCGGACAACTTGATTTTCGATCATTACTGATCCATTCCGAGCCACCGACTCATTCATCCGTTCCAACAAAGTTGGTGGCTTCGAGGATGGACTATTGCCAAGATTAATACCAATATTGAAAAGAATACTAGTCCCAAAAACACGATCATTCTGAACCGAAATCCCCGCATTAATCAGACTGCCATAGTATCCAAGTCCACCGCGAATCCCTAATGCCCCAGCGCTATTGGAAGCCGTATAAAAGTAAGTGCCTGCGTAGGGGCGCAAATAGCCATTGATTCCTTCGATATTAACGATTGTGCCAGCTTCGACATCCATTCCACCCATTGCCGCATCAATACGGCGATCGCGATCAACACCAAACTGATTGCCAATAAACCGACCAGTACCCAACAAGGACTCGCCTAACTGCACAGTACTCTGACCAACAGGCATATAAGCATTGAGACGCAGGTCAAACGCCTCAGCAAAAAATTCTAGCCCTGCGGAAATCTGTTGAAAAAACTGCGCCCCAGTATCACGGTTATCGTAGGCAAAGTAACCGCCCAAAATATGCTTAGCTGCCTCATCAAGGGATCTATATCCAACAATTAGATTGGAACCAATCTTGCCATTATTAAAAACTCTAACTTGAGGAGTTACATAAAAAAAGTTGTCAGGAGTTTGATTGAGAGGAATTCGTAATCCCACACTAGTATTCCCATCTATTCCTGCGCCACTGCCGTTATAGCGAAGTTGAGCATCTAATGGAAATGGATTAGCTTGACTAGACGCTTCTGTAACAATTATTCCGTTTACGCATACTAATGATAATAAGCAAAAAGATTTGAAGCCCCTAGACACTGATTTTTTCTGCATAGCCCTTAATAATCCATCTTTCCAAAGAAAATCCACACATTACCATTCTGAAAGGTAAAGTCTCACAAGCCATGTGTTGTTTAACACTTGAGTTTATACAATTTTAAAAATCTTCCACAAAGTATCAATTACGCCACAAAAAAATGGGGAAGACGTAAAGTGTCTTCCCCATTTTTCGTTTTTTAATCACAAATAACCTGCCAAGCGATTTCTTGGTCGATAGCTATTCAGCGATTGCGCTTTCGACCTGAATCATATCGTTATCATGGGGAAGCTCTAAGCAATAACCTGCACCATATACCGTCTTAATATATTTAGGATGTCGTGGGTCTGGCTCTAGCTTAGTTCGCAAGTGACGAATATGCACACGAATAGTTTCGATGTCATCATCGGGTTCGTAGCCCCAGACTTCTTTGAGAATTTCGCTTGGTGATACAGTCTGACCATGACGCTGCAACAGACAATGCAATAGCTCAAATTCTAGATGAGTTAACTTAACAGTTTTATTAAACCAAATCGCCTCAAAGCGCTCAGGTACAAGCGTTAAGGAGCCAAAGATTAAAATTTCACCATGCTTAGCCGCGTCAATAATTCGATTAGTCCGACGCAATAAAGCACGCACTCGCGCCAGCATCTCTTCCAGTTCAAAAGGCTTAGTCAGATAGTCATCTGCACCTGCATTAAAACCCTCGACTTTATCTTGGGTTTGACCCATCGCCGTGAGCATCATTACTGGAATCTCTTTAGTGCGCTCATCACGACGCAGTCTTTGACAAACCGTAAATCCATCTACCCTTGGCAGCATCAAGTCAAGGATGATCATGTCTGGCATCAACTGAATGGCAAGCGCTTGTCCTTTAATGCCATCACTCGCTTGACTGACTTGATAGCCAGCATGTTCAAGGTTCAGCGTGACCATTTCAGAGATTATCGGATCATCATCGATCAGGAGAAGCCTAGGCATCATTAGTCAAAGTTCCATCTATGTGATTGGATTACGATTTGTTAAATAATATATATCATCATGATACATATTCAGTGCGGAAGATAGGGTGTATTAACTCTTATTGTTGGTATATATATTGAGCTCAAAAAATTTCTGGCTAAAGGAGTAGTAGGTATAGAGTAGCAGCTATTAGCGGCCTTCTAAACCATGTTAACTGCGAAAACTAGCTAAGTCAGTCTTCAACTCTTGCAACATTCTCATACAATATATGAAGATATGTAAAAATTGATTTAAAACTGGTTTATTCGCATGAGCCTTCCAACTACTTCTGTCACCGAACTTTTTGCACCAGTCAAAGATGACTTGCGGACACTCACGGATAATTTGAAGCAGTTGGTTGGCGCAAGACATCCGATTTTATACGCGGCGGCTGAGCATTTATTTGAAGCTAAGGGCAAGAGTATGCGCCCCGCACTAGTCTTATTAGTTTCACGGGCAACAATGAGCGATCGCGATATCACCTCACGTCATCGCCGTCTCGCTGAAATCACAGAGATGATTCATACGGCGAGTTTGGTGCATGACGATGTGATCGATTCCGCTGATCTACGGCGCGGAATGCCCACAGTAAACAATAGCTTTGGTAATCGGATTGCTGTACTTGCAGGTGATTTCCTGTTCGCCCAAGCATCTTGGTATCTTGCCAATTTGGACGATCTTGAAGTTGTCAAGCTCTTGTCAAAGGTAATTACTGATTTTGCAGAAGGTGAAATTCGTCAGAGTCTTACTGCGTTTGATGGGGATTTGACGTTAGAAGATTACCTCGAAAAGAGTTTTTATAAAACCGCCTCATTAATGGCAGGCAGCGCTAAGGCGGCAGGCGTACTTAGCGGCGTAGGTCAAGTACAAGCTGAACAGTTATTTAATTTCGGCAAGCATTTTGGCATTGCATTTCAAGTTGTCGATGACATTCTCGATTTCACTAGTTCGACGGAAACTCTTGGCAAACCTGCTGGCTCTGATCTGAAACAGGGTAATTTGACTGCGCCTGTCTTGTTTGCGTTAGAGGAGCATCCTCAGTTACGCGGCCTAATCGATCGCGAGTTTAGCGAGGTGGGCGATTTGGAAAAAGCTTTAGAACTAGTTCATAACAGTGAAGGCATTTCGCGATCGCGTGAATTAGCCAAGAGTCATGTCAAGTCAGCACTAGTAGCGATCGATTGGCTACCATCTTCAGCACCCAAACAGTCTTTGATTGGCTTGACCAACTACGTTTTAGATCGGTTGTATTAAGATAAGTAGTATTGTGTAAAGCTCGACAATCCTGAATATTCGGCTAATGAGGTGTAGATATGGTTGCTGTATTAAGCATCGATAGAGCTGCTGATCACCAATCTGACGAGATAGTTGAGCAGAACCTAAATACTTGGATAAAATTTTCTTGGGATGAATTTATCCAAGTTGCTGACGATCCGAAATATCAAAAATACAAGTTTTATTACTGCAATGGAGAAGCGAGATTTGAACCTACGTCCACTGGCTCAGACCATTCTGACGACCATGCGCTAATTGTAATTGCAATAGGCTTGTTTGTTGCTGTTAACGGTTTAGATATCAGAAGTAAAGACAACTGTTCTTATCGCAAAGTTGGCATTAGAGAATTCCAGCCTGATATTTCCTATTATGTTGGCGATCGCGCTCAGTTGATTCCTTGGGGGACTGGTGTTGTTGACTTGGATATTTATCCCGCACCTGATTTAGCGATCGAGATTGCCAATAGCTCTTGGGCAGATGATGTTGGTAAAAAGCGCTTGATGTATGAAGATGTGGGCGTAAAAGAATATTGGGTAATCAATGTAAAAAGTGCTGAGATTTTAGCCTTTGCGATCGCAGATTCAGAAGGTGCTAGAGGTAGTTATCGAATTACGCGATCGCAAATAATTACAGGTTTAGAAATTGCACTTTTAGAAGAAGCCCTACGCTTGTCGAGAGAAAACAATCATGGACAAGTCACGTCATGGATATTAACTCAATTCCAGAAAGCCTGAATCAGCATAAAAAAAAGACTCGCTTCGCGAGTCTTTTTTTTATGCTGATTCAGGCTTGGGTATTGATGCAGGATGCTGCAAAATCTCTGCCGTGGATAATTTCTCGACCATATCGAGAGTGATCAAACACTTAGTTACGTCCTTGCGCGAAGGCAACTCGTACATCATATCCAGCATCAACTGCTCAACAATACCGCGCAAAGCTCGCGCCCCTGTTTTACGGCGATAGGCTTCTTTCGCGATCGCCTGAACTGCATCAGGTTGAAACTCAAGCTGGACATTATCCATTTTCAGGAGCTTTTGATACTGCTTGATCAACGCACTACGAGGTTCAGTCAAGATCGCCATCAGTGCTTTTTCATCCAAAGGATCGAGTACAGCCGTAACGGGCACACGACCAATAAACTCAGGTATCATCCCGAACTTAACAAGATCGTCAGGCTGTACATTCTTGAGAATTTCAGCAGTGCGCTTTTCGCGTGGAATAGACTCACCTTGCTGTACAAACCCCATGGATTTTTTGCCAATGCGTTGTTCGATCAGTTTCTCCATCCCACCGAAAGCGCCGCCGCAGATAAACAAGATATTTTTGGTATCAATCTGAATGCAGTCTTGGTAAGGATGCTTACGACCACCTTGAGGCGGTACATTAGCGATAGTCCCTTCTAGCATTTTCAGTAAGGCTTGCTGGACACCTTCGCCTGAAACATCACGGGTAATCGAAGTATTTTCTCCCTTACGGGCAATTTTATCGATTTCATCGATGTAAATAATGCCACGCTGAGCCTCTTCGACATCAAGATCGGCGACCTGTAACAGCCTCAGTAAAATATTCTCTACATCTTCACCGACATAGCCAGCTTCGGTAAGTGTCGTTGCATCGGCAACTGCAAAAGGCACATCTAGCATTTCTGCTAAAGTTTGTGCCAAGAGCGTCTTACCACAACCAGTAGGACCAATCAGCAAAATATTCGACTTCTGAAGTTCGATTCCGTCTTCATTCTGACCTTTTGCCGTCGATTCGATAAAACTCAGGCGTTTGTAGTGGTTATAAACCGCAACCGACAAAACTTTTTTAGCTTCGTCCTGACCAACTACATTTTCATCGAGATAGCGCTTGATATCACGAGGCTTAGGGATCTGACTAAGATTAAGATTCGCCGCAGTTTTGGTTTTCCGCTTTTCGTTGGCAGGGTCTTTGCGCTGGGTAGCTTGAGGTGGAGCGCTATTAAACAGCTCCTCATCGAGGATTTCATTACATAAATCCACACACTCATCACAAATGTATACCCCTGGTCCAGCAATTAGCTTGCGTACCTGCTCCTGCGACTTACCGCAGAAGGAACATTTAAGATGAGAGTCATATTTACTGGGCATAAGCTATCTCGCTGTGGCTAGACTAGGGATAGGGCAGATGGCTGGAGGCTTTTGGAATTGGTTAAAACTTGATCGATTAAACCATATTGTTGAGCTTCCGCAGGTGACATAAAGAAATCACGCTCGGTATCTTGCTCGATCTGTTCGAGAGGCTTGCCTGTGCTGGCAGCTAGCATCTCATTAAGAGATCGCTTAATATACAAGATTTCCCGCGCTTGAATCTCGATATCAACTGCCTGACCTTGAGCGCCACCAAGAGGTTGGTGAATCATGATCCGTGCATTCGGCAGAGACATACGTTTGCCTTTAGCCCCAGATGCTAGTAGAAATGCACCCATACTAGCTGCTAGCCCCATGCAAATGGTACAAACATCGGGACGGACATGGTTCATGGTGTCGAGGATCGCCATGCCTGCGTAGACTGAGCCACCAGGAGAGTTGATATAGAGGTAAATATCCTTTTCAGGATCTTCAGCTTCTAAAAACAAAAGCTGGGACATGATTAAGTTCGATGTGGTGTCATCTACTTGCGAACCCAAGAACACAATTCGCTCACGCAGTAAGCGCGAGAAAATATCAAATGCTCTCTCGCCTTTACCTGATTGCTCGACTACCATCGGCACAACCTGATTTTGGGTCGCGATCGCAAAGTTGTTTGATGCTAATTGACTAGATAAAGGGTACATGCGTTTTGAATTCACCGTAATTTTGATGAGTCATCTTAGGCAAAGCTTGAATTGCCAAGCTTAAGTTTTACCATACCAACTTAAAAGCTATTATGCCTCAAAAATAGTATTGGTATAGCTATACTATCTTACGCAATTTAAAAGAGGGAGGGGTGCAAAGCACCCCTCCCTCTTTTAGCTAAGCTTCTTCTGATGTTGCATCAACAGTGACAACGTCTGCATCAGCTTCTGGGGAGATGCTTTCGAGAGTCTCTGGCTCTGGCTGGAGCGAGCCTTGCTCGACTAATTCGATGTCAGAATGCTCTATCAACCATGCAACTGCGACTTCAGTACGCATTTCCTCATGAATCAAGCTAGCTAATCTAGCAGGATCGATATTAGGATCTTTGAGCATTTCCAAGGTGTTGGCGACTCTTTCTTTGAGTTCGGCTTCATCGACAGAGAGTTTTTCTTCCTCAGCGATTTTATCAAGGGCGACTTTGCGTCTGAGACGGTTAACCGCCTCTGGTTGATTGAGTCGGCGCATTTCTTCAACCAATTCCTTGGTAAATAGTTGCTTTGCCATCGCGGGATCAATGCGCTCTTGCAAATAATTAGCTTGTTGTCTTACCAAAAAGTCTAGTTCTTGCTGTAAAAGAGTTGCGGGTAAATCAACGTCAAGTTCGGCAGTTAGTGCATCAAGGATGGCACGTTCTTTGTTGGCTTGAGTTTTCGATTCAGCTTCGTCGATTACCCGTTTTTCTAAAAGTTCGCGCAATTCGGCGATCGTTTGTTTGTCGCTGATTGACTGAGCAAACTCGTCATCAAGGGCAGGAAGCTCACGACCTTTAATCGATTTGATGGTGACTACATACTTGATTTCCTTGCCGACATATTCTTCAGGGTAATATTCTTCAGGGAAAACTGACTCAACTTCAATGACATCATCGATCGCAGCACCGATGATCGCTTTAACGACTTCAGGGATAAAGGCTTTTTCATCAACATCTAACTGAAAATCCTCTTCGCCAGCATCTGGCAATTCTTCGCCTGTAGCGCGATCAAGGACTTTGAGATCGACGGTGACAACATCGTTTAGTTCGATTCCACGATCTTCGATGGGCACAATAGTAGCCTTGCGGACTTGAAAATCGTTTAAGGTGCGATCAACTTCGGTGAGGTCGGGCTTAATTTCTTCAGCTTGGACCGTGAAGCCTTGATATTTCGCGAGAGCCACTTCTGGCTCCACGTCGATCGCAGCTTTAAAGGATACTTCTTGCCCTGGGGTGAAGGTTTGGACAAGAGTTTCAATATCGGTAATTAGTTGAAAGCCGCCCAGAGCTTTATCTTTAACTTCTTTATTCTCAGCAAGGGCTTCGTTTAAGGTTTTTTCTAGCAACTCTTCAAGGACATTGGCTTTGAGTCGCTGATTGCCAACTTGTCTCAATACAAGTTGAGTGGGCGCTTTGCCTTTGCGAAACCCTGGGACTTGCATCGTGCGCGTCAAGTCTTTGACGATGCGATCGTATATTGCTTGAGACTTTGCTCCTTCTACTTGTATGTCAAAACCAATTTGACTAGCGGGAAGCTTCTCTAGAGTGACCTTCATTATTAAATATGCCTAGATTAAGTATGCCTAGATTGAATATATCTAGAAATCAAAAAACATTTTTTGGACTTTTGCCAACTTTTGGCAAAACTGTCAGCGAGTGCCAAATTATGCCAAGTCTATGATAATACGATATTGGCGATCGCATATTTCAAAAAGATATAAATTAGGCAGTCCTAAAAAGAAAAGGATTTATATGGTAAGGATAGGCGGAGCTTCGCGCCGCCTATCCTTACCTGTTTAGCACCATCACAAATCAAATTACTTTTGCGACTTGACAGTAGGGCGATCATCGGTTGGCAGGATTGGTGATGTCGGAGCAGTTGATGATCCGAAATTATCTGGTGATGTGGGTTTAGCAGTAACAATGTCACGAAGTGAAGGCGTGATCGCTTCAGACCCATCTAGCAAAATTTGTAATTTTGGACCAGCTGTAGCAAGGCGAATAATCATCCCATTCTGAACGCGCTCACTATCTATTTGCTGATCATTAATGTATGTACCGTTTGCCCCGATATTGACAATTTCCCAATACTGAAAGTGACGATGAAGCTCAACATGGTAGCGAGAAACAACAGAACTATAGAGAATCACGTCATTATCGCCCGATCGCCCAATCCGAATTACAGGCTCAGAATTAAATTTCCATGTTTGGATTGGTATCGATTCGATGGGATGCAGCAGATTTAGCGTAATCACGGGTTTAATGTAGGAATTTTGCAGAATTGGGAGTTTTTTGACTGCCAAAGCTACAGGATTTGTTCTTATTCCAAAAGTTTAGCATTGACTTTAATCATTAAAGAATCAGTTTTTTGTGGTGCAGCAAAGCCGCGCCGCAAAAAACTGATTCTTTATTTTACTGTTAGTCCCCAATTAGATCTTAGAGTAGAAAAGGCTGCGGAGCATTCTTTTCTACTCTATTGAAATATTTATGAGAACTGTCACGATCATTGGCTGCGGTGTAATTGGGGCAATGCTTGCCTATGAATTAAGTAAAACTGAGCTAAAGGTGACGGTACTTGAATCAAATCCTCTACCTGCGATGGTGGCAACTGGTTCGGCGCTAGGGGTGTTGATGGCAGCTTCTAGCTCCAAAGCTAAAGGTCCTTTGGTCAAGTTGCGTTTGGCAAGTTTAAGCCTGTACGATCGCCTAATCGATGAGTTAACTGCTCAAACGAACCTAAATATTCTCTACAATCGCAACGGGATCTTAAGTTTATTGCGATCGCCTGAGGAAAAAATTAAAGCGCGATCGCTAATCGAAATTCGCAAAGAGCAAGGCTTTGAGTTGAAATGGCTGGAACGCGATGTAATTTCTCAGCAATACTCGCAATGGCTAACTGACGATGGCTTACTAAGTCCATGCGATCGGGCGGTGCATCCAACGCAGTTAGTTGATGCACTAGTTACAGCCGCGACTCAAAATGGGGTGAAATTTTACTGGAACGCAACCGTTAACAGCTTAGATGATATCAAGAGCGATCGCATCGTAGTTACATCAGGCTTAGGCAGCAATGCCCTACTTGCGTCACTTTTAAAAAACTGTGCAAAAAATAGAGAGCAAGATCTTTTGCTACCAGTTGGCGGTCAAGCCTTACTTCTAAATATCCCCAATCTAAATTTGCAAACCATAATTAATGCTGAAAATGAGGATCATTCCGACATTAATATTGTGCCGTTAGGTAATGATCAATATTGGCTCGGCGCAACCTTAGAATTTGAGCCAGATGAATTACCCCGCGAGGCGAATATCTCGTTATTGCTAGAACAGGCGATCGCATGGTGTCCCACGTTTAAGCAAGCTGAAGTTTTAAAAACATGGGCAGGCGATCGACCCAGACCCGATGGATTCCAATCCCCAATTTTAGGTTTTGCTCCAGACCATCCGCACATTTTGATTGCTACAGGGCATTATCGCAATGGCGTAATGATGGCTCCTGTGACTGCTCAAATTACCAGAGATTTACTACTTACTGGCACAAGTGATCTACCTTGGAAACCTTTTTCTCTCTAGTTACTGCTCTATTTGCCTCACTACTGTCATAGCCGAATAACTTACTCCTGCGGTTCCCTCGCCTGGGTGGGTGGAGTCACCGACTAGCCATATGTTTTTGAGTGGAGTGCGATTGGCAAACCCAAAGGGACCAAAGGTAGAAACACGCATTCCTACGCCACCAACGATGCCGCGATCGCGTCCTGTATAACTCTCAAAAGTTTGGGGTGTGGCAGCCTCCACATGAATAATTGTCTGCTCATTGAGATGGAAGTATTCGCTTAACTGCGCGATTGCTCTTTCTGTAAATCTCTTTTTAAGTTCCTGATAATCCTCGTCGCCATACCAAACAGCAGCATCAGTAAATTCCGACGCAATAATCGTTGCTCTTCCTGCTGGAGCACGTCCATCACCTTCCTTACTAACAGAAATGAATAGAGAATGAGGTTTATCACCAGCTTCCAAAAACTGTAAATGCGGAGGACAGTTATCAGGAATCGCAGCACGATCCACTCCCAAATAAACCACAAAAGCAACCGAAGCAGGCTTAAGATTAGCAACTCGATCAGCATATCCCTTAGGCGCTCCATCCCCCAATAGCTTCACAAAATTATTCACCGTCACATTCGCCACAACATGATCTGCCTCATCCCACCAATTTTCACCAGTCCTTAAATTTTTTACTTGTACCTTTTTAATTTTTCCTTGATCCGCGATCGCAGTTACTTCATGCTGCATCAAAATCTTCCCTCCATCGCGCTCAATACTCTCAATCAGGCGATCGCTTAAAACTTGCATACTTCCTTGAAGATGGAATAAACCTAAAGGTGCTTGCGAAACCGCTAAAGCCGTGGCTGCATAAAGCAAAGCTGTTTCTTCAGCATTAACCTGTGAATAGAGTTTTAGTTGCAAATCGAGAAAGGTTCGCAATCTTTTATCACTATCCAATCCAAAACCGCGTAAAGCATCACCTACGGTTGAGAAGGTATAGGGAACAGTTGCTAAAGTATCGATTCGCAAAGCTTTAACTAATTGCCATACATCCCAAATATTACGTGGCGGCAAAATCGGATCACGTCCTTGAAAACGCCAACTTCGCCAAAACAGATCTTCTAGAAATTGCCAAAATGGTTCGCTATTAGGAAATTGTTTTTGGCGTTCTAGTTTCCATTGTTGGCGATCGCGCCATAAATTCACAGGCTCTCGCTCATTTGGTAAAAACACCGCACAGGCGGGATCGCAATATGTGGCTTCGGGGATTTCGATGTTGAGTTCGCGAAAAATGCGATCGTGGATGCCACCAGATTCTAACCCTGCTACCTGTGTTGCACCGACATCAAAAATAAATCCACGCCGCTTAAATGTGGATGCACAACCACCAGCCACTAGAGCCAGATCATAAACAATAACTTCATAGCCACGCTTTGCCAACAATGCTGACGTAGTCAAACCGCCAATTCCCGCCCCGACTACAATTATTTTTTGTTTGGATTTACTCAACACTGGCTATGACTGGTTAACAATTCTTAATCTATTCTAGGCGATTGCCCAAACATGAGCAATTTCGCGATCGCGGATAGTTCTAATTTGTGATGGCAACACAGAGACAACGGCAACCGTCTCTCCTGTAAAAGTCATAAACTCGACTTCATGGCCTTTCTGTTGTTTATAAATAAATACCACAGTACCAATATCACCAATTTCTAAGTCATCTTCATCAATGCGATCGCCAAATACAACACGGTCTAATTCTTTAATCATTTTTTACGTCTCCTTAATTTATGTATTAGACGACAATTAACTTGTCCAGTCGCGATAACTAACTTGTCTGGTAGAGAGAAGAGAAGAAGAAACGAAGGTTACATGAAAGAGAGGGCAGTCGGACACACACAACAGGAATCAGCGCAAGTCGCCAATATTTCTGAACGTAGTGGCAAGCGAATAGAAACAGGACAACATCAACCGCAAGCAAGAGAAAAAAAGAGAACTCGGCTAGACCTGCTGGAAGCAGTAAGGAGATACACCACTTTATTGATCATGAGTACGATGATTGCTCTTGTGACTTATTGCAGGGGTTTTCTTCTGTTTTCTTATTGTGTGGCAATACCCATTTTATCCCGCTTTAAATTTCTACCCCTAGCTACTTACAGAATCAATTTCAACTTTTTCTATCTCTCGGCTCTCAAGATTGGGTAACAGATAAATAAACCCACTAAAAAACCAGAAGTACGGTAGCATTGTGGGATCAGTTACTAGCTGTCTACCTACGTGAATTAGTTGAAATAAGAATACAGCTAACGCTAGTTTTTTGTAGAAAGGATTTTTTAGCTGAAGAAATACAGAGTATAAGGACATTAAAAGAATTAGTCTAAGTCCGTACCACAAAATAAATCCTAACAATCCGATTTCAATCATGACTCGCCCAGGCTCCTCTTCGGAAGGTGGTAAGATTTCACCCATAGGAAGTCCAAAAGCCATTCTCAGACTTTCTACTCCGCCTTGGGTAGCTCCTGTACCATAACCATCAAATCTACCTTTAGAAACAACGAAAATATCTGTAAAATATCCAAAAGCACGATCAACCACTGAGTCATTAGCAGTATCAGCTCGCTCAGTATAGGATTGAATTGCTGGTTGAAAGAAAACAGTTGCAATTAACGTTACTAAAACCAAGGGTAAAAACAATCTAGAAAAAATATTGACAGCAGTTTTATAGCTATTGAAAAATAAACAAATAAAGTAGCTAACTGTGAATAGCAATATATAAATGATAACTGCCCTTGCACCAGTCATAAAGGAGTTAGTAACAACAAGTGTTAACTCTAGAATATAGATTAATTGCCACTTGAGTGAGTAAGCTTTAGAAAGCAAAACTATTAACAGTGAGAAACAAACTGCAAGATAAACTTTAAGTCCTTGCAAATAAGAAAAAGTTCCAGTAATTCTGACAAACTCACCTGTTGTGGCAATTTCCAACTCTGAACCAGACACGTATACATTTAGGGGACTATCTATCGGACTAAAAAATTGAACAATACCCAAAATGCAGATAGGAATAATGAGTAGTAAATAGTTGCGTAAAAAGTCATATAGTTCCGACTCTGAGTCAAACAGATGTGGAATCATCCATATAAGCGGAATGTATAACATGTATGCTCTAATACCAAGTAATCCGATAATTGGGGAACCGAGGCTGGGATTAAAAGATTGAAGGATACAAACGATCGCGATAACTAATGTCAATTCTTTGATAAACGGATATCGATCTTCCAGTTGTCGAGGTCGGCTAGCAAAACCAATATAAGCGCCAATCAGTATAAAGTCTTTGAGAAAGTAGATTAGATCTTTTGCTTGAGGAAGTGCCCATCTCCTCAAAGCTCCTTCGATCAAAACAATGACAAGAATAGTTTTAATCGATAGTTTCCAATTTTGTGATGCTCCAAAGATGAGTATCACCACAAATGCTAGTGCGCCTATTATTTCCATTTTTCAAGGTATATACTCAATTGACTATCCCAATCCCTAGCTAGTTATCATACTTTCTCTAGATAAAGATAAACAGGCTCAATCAATTTTTTGGTTATTATCTCTATAGACCAACGGAAATAAGTAGGGCTTCCTGAAAAAGTCTACAGAGCGAATTTAAAGGCAATACAGCTTTAAAAATAGTATTTTGTCGCATATTCCCCAAATTTACCCAGCGATTTCCCACGGAAGTGCAAGGGTTTTGAGGCTCTATACGCTATAACCTTGCACTTGTTATGGCAAAAAAGCTCGAAGTCTTTATGCATCAGGCTTTTGTACTTTTTCAGGAAGCCCTAAGTATTTAGAGAAAATTTTTGCTTGTTTTGACAAATCATGAGTTTGATACCAGTCATGGGCATTATTAGCTATTTCTTGACCTATTTCTAAAGACAATTTATAGCTTGGGTTTTTATAACTTGGTTTTCTAGTTGTGAGATAATGCCTGCCCATTTCCAGATTGTCTATTTTAATTGCGCTACCAGATGCCATGTAAGGGATTAATCCATGAGCGCAATAAGCAGCAAAAACACCTGATTTCGCAAGCTGTTCAGGTGGAGGAAAGACCAAAAAACCAATAATTGAGTCATTTAATATCTTACTAATCTGTGAAGATTCAATAATGCCCTTTTCGACAATAGATACATCACTAATGTTCGGAAATGTTACCCCTGTCGGGCTACCAATATCGCATATTTCTTTGATATGAAAATCTTGACATATTTTTGCTAAGTCGGTTGCATAATCTTGGTATATACTCGCTCTACCATATTTACGTCCGAATGTCACTAATCTTTTAGTTCGCGTTGATAAAGGTAAATCATCGTTTAATTCACCCATGTTAGAGAAAACAGGCAGAGAGATGTATTCATATTCTGGATTTGGTACTAGCTTACTTAAGGTTTCTGCATGACCTTGTGTATTAGTAATGCAGCGATCGCTTAATTTAGCTAATCTTGTGACTAAATTTTTTTGTAGAGGTGAAAGCCAAAAAGAACTAGTCCAAGGTGGAGTTCCCGATGCATGAAGCTCATGGAACATCGTAACAAGTAAGCGATCGGGATATAGATTTTTCCAACGCTGTATGTCATCAACTAACCAGATTGGGCAACCGCGCTTGGCATAGCCATAACCCACGTAGTGTAATAGAACTGGCGAGGTGCGATCGCCTTCGAGCAAAGCTGTAAGTTGCGCCGAGTTG
>JANNDZ010000076.1:0-5727 GCA_031378395.1 Pseudanabaena sp. OTE_75_metabat_487_sub | reverse complement strand
CACAGATATCTCTAGCAATGAGGATACATCTACATATTCAAGAATATTGGCAATACCATCTCCTGTTGCTTTGCCATAGGCTTCTTTGAGGGTCCACGCCCGATAAAAAGCTAAGTATTTATCTCGATCGCTTAAGCTTTGAATAATTTTCTGCTCTGATGGTAAGAAATAACGCTCGGCAATACTATCAACATCGCATTGAGGATTGATATATTCCAAATCTATTCCCACTTCCCGATCGCTACACACAGCATAGATTACCCAATCTTGAGAATGCGACAGATTAAAATAAACACATTGGCTATTCTGAATGTATGGCTTGCCGCGATCGCTATAACTAAACTGAATTTCCTTTGGTTCGCAGCCTAGCCTTGGCGAGAGAATCTCCCGCAAGTTCCCCCTTGCGGCGATAAAATTTCGTTTGAGATATTCCCGCTTGAATCGATCAGCACGCGCTCGCTCATCCGCCGAAAGAAACTGCCATAGGCGATCGCAATCTGCTAAAGAGATGTCTAGCCTAGCTTGGTATAGTTGCAAGTTTGATGACATGTGTGAACCTTAAAATGGCATGATCATGCCGAAATCCAATAATACAATTTTCCAAAAAGCATCGCCTTTTGGAAAATCAAAAACCTTGCTAGGTTTGATTTTTAATTCTCGAAAGTATAGCCACACTCTCGAGAATTGGTATAAAATCTTTGAACTTGAGATGGGATTGGGAAAAAACTCTATGAACTTGCCCCTAGTAATCGGCGCATTAATAGTCTCTTTACTACTGTTGTGGTGGTTGCTGAGCGTGATTAAAGCTAGTTTTAAAACTGCATTTTTAGTAGTTGCTGTGATTTTCACAATTCAGGTATTGACTGGTATTGGGCCCCAGCAAATTTTTGCGCAAGTTGGGCAATGGATGGGTGACTCCATGGGAGGCTTGGGGAAATGGCTACAAAATTGGGGTGACAAAGGCAAGATTGAGCCAGATAGCAAGAAGCAATCATTAATTTGGATAATGCAAATCGCGATCGCCTTAATAAATCCATGAAGCAAAAAGGGATGCAATGCATCCCTTTTTGTTGGGATTAGCCCCCTGCGATCGCAGGAATGATGCTTACTTCATCACCATCATTGAGAGCCGTATTGGCTCCATCAAGAAAGCGGATATCTTCGCTGTTGACATAAAAATTAACAAAGCGGCGGAGATTGCCTTTTTCATCACAAATGCGGGCTTTGATGCCTGGGCAACTAGTTTCGAGCGAATCAATAATTGCTTGAACGGAATCACCAGTACACTCGACAGTAGCTTGATTGTTGGTCAATTGTTGGAGTGGTGTGGGAATTAAAACTTTAACAGCCATATTTTTGGATCAATTCAGAGAACTTTAGACTTAGATTTTGTCCATTCATATAGAGTCGGCGCAAAGCGCCATCTCTAGTAATGATTGGATTTATATATAGGACTTACGCCGTAGCCATGCACTCAAGTGCGAGCTAAAAGCACAAACCCGTTGAAACGGGCTAATTAATTAGAAATATTATTTAGTCTGCTTTAGCAGACTTTGGCTTTTAGCCAAGAACTTTAGTTCTTGGTTTATCAGCGCAAGTCATCCTAATATTTTAACGTGATTGCGATTAGCGCCTAACTTTGCCAGCAAAACCTGAAGCTTTGAATTGCTTAAGTTCAAGAGGCTCAGGCTGTTCCGCAGGAACTGCTACCATAATTTGAAAGTCGCTATTGCCTGCCGAAATTTCCTCAACTGCACCCAGTCTCCCTCTTTCTGGCATCGCATCATTGCCATTCGCATCATAAATACGTCCAAAAACATCAGCATTGTAGACAACTTTGCCTGAGGGATTGCTTGCATTTCCCTTAATTAGGTAGCACTTTGCCGACATCACACCGCCGCCTAGAACCATGTTTTTACCAGAATCACCAGGACAGGGCCCGTAAGTAAGATTAGTCAGCTTTATTTGCACACTTGCCCAAGCATCGGTGCTAAAGGCAAAGGTACAAATACATAGTAGGAGAGACAAGACAGTAGCCTTGCAAACCTGTAATAATTTTTTGAGATTTTCAGTCTTTGCGATCGCCATAAATAAACCTATTTTATAAACCCTTTGATAAAAAATTTTCAGAAAAAAGAATGTCTTCTTTGACGTGGTAAAATTCATCTTAGCTCTTGAAGGAGGTCTATTTTTAATGCCACTTAGTCTATTGATTGCAACTTTACCTGAAGCGTATAGAATTTTCGATCCACTGGTCAACGTTCTTCCCGTGATTCCTGTATTTTTCTTGCTACTCGCTTTTGTATGGCAAGCTTCAGTCGGTTTCAAATAGGTTTCAATTTTAAGTCTTGACTTAATAAAAAAACTTATAAAAAACTTTTAGGTACATTTTGTAAATTTGTACTGGCTCATTTATAAAACAAAAACGATATAAGCAATCGGGGTAGCGGTAACGTTACCCCGATTGCTTTGTAGATATGCGCGGTGAAGTGGCACGCACTGTAGAAGAGCTAGAAATCGCTTTGTTAATTGTGTGCTGCGAAGCGGCACACAATTGTTTACTAAAAATATTATTTTTAATGAAATATGGAAACCATCGGACGTTGGACGAACAAATTTTTGATGTTCAATTTGTTCTTAGTATTTTTCTTCTTTGCATGGCTGCTAGTTGCCCTCGGCGGTGAAACCCTAAAAATAAATCTTGGTTTGGAGCTATGGCGACAACTATGGGAGCCTTTGATTCAACCCGTGCTAGGTATCGTCATGGCTGGCGCGATCGCAAGTGGCATTATCTCTAAGGTTAAACAAAAACTAGCTAAACCTTAACGAATAAAAAGTCGCTTTGCGCCTTTTTTGTTAGGTATGCCTTACCCAGCCATTGATCGTAAAGCGGCTATCAGCAAAATATTCTGATGGACAACTGACGGGCAAAACTTCATGCATACAGTGGCTAGGAAAAAAGATGATTGTATTATTTGTGGGCTGAATCACCTTGCGGGAGTCTGCGGCAACGGAGTATCCATTTTCGATTTTACTGTCATAGATCACTAACTCGCCACCAGTGAAAGGTTTCGGCTCGCGATAGTAGTAATACACATAGGTAAGAACTCTTGTCGCACTGTCTGGACTGCCACTGTCATTATGGATTTTGTAATAATTGCCGTGATTGTGGGCGGTCATTTGCGACTCAATTTGCCCGATCGCAAAGTTATTTATATCTAAGTGAGTGATGATTTGCGGTGTAATTTTTCGGACTAACTTAATCATTAACTCTGAGAATTCAGGGAAATGTATCAGATAAAATGAGCGCCGATAGTTGGGATCAGCAGCTGAGTTAGTGGTGGGGATAAACTCAGGTTGTTTACTAATGCTATAGCGCAATAAATCGTTTAGTTGACTTGGGGAAAGGAAATCATCAATTAGCGCATAGGGCGATGGAATGACATCTGGATCTGGCGGAATTTTTAAGAGAATTGAATCGCTAGTGGTAGATGGTTTGGGAACTTGAATTGCTGGAAGAGATGCTGGTATTTGAGCAGAAATATTATTAGCATTTAGTAATACATCTGTTTTTTGTCTAATAGCCCAAAAGCCTTTTCCAAACTGACGATCAACTAAAATACATTCAAAGTTTCGCCAAGAAAATCTATAGTCTTGAATTTGAGATGCTACTTTTTTATTTAGTCTTTCAACGAAGCTATCATCAAGACTTAGTAAAATCCTAAGCTCATCGGTTGAAATCCAAAAATCTGAATCAGCAATATGTTTTACATTGTCAAGCTGCTGAATTAATTGCTCGACTTGATAATTAGTATCTTCAGAAATTGTTTTGGATTTTAGATGCTGAGCTTTCATAAATTTAAACAACTGCTTTTTGACGATTTAAGCCATCTAAAATATGTCTCAAGCCACTTTAGTTAGACCAGCTTGGCATTAACAAAATCGGTGGATCGTAATTTCCTGCTTGCATATTGTGACCAGTTAGTTTTGAGGTGAGCTGATCTGCGATCGCGCCAGAAATATTGCCAGCACCAGCAATATCAAAAAATGGCAAGGCAATACTAACACTAGTTTGGCTGAGCAATTGATCTAATAATCTTTCAAAGGAAGCTGGAGATTTACGGATTGGTAATTCGCTTTGCTCTGGCAACTTGAATTTTTTTCTAGATAAATCACGTAAATCTGCGATCGCTACATCCAAAGTTCCTAAGGCATCAACTAGCTTATTATCTTTAGCTTGTTGCCCCGTATAAATGCGTCCGTCCGCTAGCTTGCGCACCACTTCTAAATCTAGTTTGCGTCCCTTGGATACATCGGTAATAAATTCTTGGTAGGTACTTTGCAGTAGCTCTTGTAAGAGTTGACGCTCTGGATCACCTAGCTCACGAAATGGCGAAAAAATATCTTTGTAGGGGCCAGTTTTAATTGTTTGTGATTGAATTCCGACTCGATCTAATAATTCCTTGGCATTAAACCCACTCAAAATTACGCCGATACTACCTGTCAATGTGCCAGCGTTGGCATAAATCTTTGTCGCTGAACTTGCTGCATAGTAGCCGCCACTGGTCGCCTGATCGAGCATACTCACCACAACAGGCTTTTTCTCGCTTAAGTCCTTAACCGCTTCATACAGCTCTTTACTTGCGCCGACGGTTCCTCCAGGACTATTGATTGATAGCAATACACCCTTTACAGAGTCTTCCTCGATTAGTTCGCGGAGGCGATCGCGGACTGCCATTGCTCCTGATGCTGAAGCCCTTGCTCCTGAAATTGCACCATCTAGGGAGACTAGTTCAAGGCGATCGCGATCGAGTACTTTCTTGAAATTTAAAGCCTCGTCCATTTGGCGGCGCTGAATACCAAATGTGGCTGAGATAAAGCAAACGGCGACTAAAACGAGAGCAATGATGCGATTGAGTTGCATAGCAAATTTTTCTGGCGGTTGCTTTAGTTTAATATAAAACCTAGAAAGGAGAGGCATTGCTTCGTGTTGCCTCTCTTTTCTAGGCTAAAATCATCTTTTTATAAGCTTTCTTCACAATCATGGCTAATAAAGCACTCAACAATACATCAACTAAAGCGTCCCCCAAAGATAAAGAAATAGTTCGCGATTATTTTAATTCCACAGGCTTCGATCGCTGGCGGCGGATTTATGGTGAAGGTGATGTCAACCGAGTGCAGCGAGATATTCGGACTGGACATCAGCAAACCGTCGATTATGTTTTAGATTGGTTTAAAAATGACAAAAATGCCATAGGACAGACAGTCTGTGATGCAGGTTGTGGTACTGGCAGTCTCAGTATTCCGCTTGCAGCCATGGGTGCAAAGGTATATGCCAGTGATATTTCCGAAAAGATGGTAGGTGAAGGCAAAAGCCGCGCTGCTGATCCTGAGAACCCGATCTTTGCAGTTAAGGATTTATCTGCATTGTTAGGCGAATATGACACTGTAATTTGTCTAGATGTATTGATTCACTATCCCGATCGCGAATCCGAAGCGATGATCGCCCATCTAGCCTCCCTCGCTAAATCTCGTTTAATACTCAGCTTTGCCCCTAAAAATCCTTACTATATATTGATGAAGAAGGTTGGCGATATGGTTCCAGGTCCCAGCAAAGCGACTCGCGCTTATTTGCACAAGGAGTCTGATGTGCGTCAGGTTCTGAAAAAGTTAGGCTTCACAATCAAGCGCAAAGAATTTACGGCTACCTCATTTTATTTCTCTCGT
>JANNDZ010000009.1:0-2737 GCA_031378395.1 Pseudanabaena sp. OTE_75_metabat_487_sub | reverse complement strand
CGCGCAAGGCATACCCAAGCGTTTGGCAATATGTCGTTCCATCTGAGTGCCAAGCACTAGTTCTGGAGCGGCTTCTGCAATTTTGGCTTCCACAGCCAGATAGTCATCACTAATTACGGCTTCAATGCCATGCTTCTTGGCAACTTCGCGTACTTCCCTCGCGAACTCACGGCTATAGGTTCCAATACCAACGAGGGTAAAGCCTAACTCTTCAGTTGCCATCCTTGCTGCCGCCAGAACATGGGTCGCATCACCAAAGATGAATACACGCTTGCCTGTGAGATAGGTGGAGTCAACTGATCTGGAATACCAAGGGAGTCTCGAAGCGCCCACTTCGGCTGCCGATGATACCCGCGCTGCATCCCAATTACCCAGAGTATCAGCATGCGATCGTGCTAGAGCTTGACTAACATCAATATCGGCAACTTTGCCAATTTCAGCAATAAAGTCGCGAGTTGCGCCAACTCCAATAGGAACGGTTTTAATAATTGGCTGACCAAAACTACGACTGAGCCAAGTACAAGTTGTCAGTGCGATTTCAGGATAGAGACAAATATTAAAATCTGCATTTGGAATTCGCATTAAGTCATCTGGTGTTGAGCCCATTGGCGCAACGACATTTACATCTACGCCGATCTCGGCCAATAACTTAATTACTTCGCGAATATCATCACGGCATCGAAAGCCTAATGCAGTTGGTCCAATTATGTTCGCTTTCGGACGGATATTAGGATCGCGCTTGGGTCGTGGCGTATTTGGGGCAGGAACAACTGGTAATAGGAGCGTTCTAACTAAATGATATAGAGTTTCGCTCGCGCCCCAATTTTCTTTCTTTGAATAAGCGGGCAGATCTAAACTCACGACTGGGATCGGCAATCCCATGCTCTTGGCTAAGCCACCTGGTTGATCTTGAATTAACTCAGCCGTGCAGCTTTCGCCAACAAGCATGACTTGTGGCTTAAATCGGTCATAGGCTTCTTGCACCGAAGTTTTTACCATTTCGGCAGTGTCACCACCGAGATCGCGAGCTTGAAATGTGGTGTAAGTTACAGGCGGACGGCGATCGCGTCGCTCGATCATCGTAAATAGCAAGTCAGCGTATGTATCGCCCTGCGGCGCATGAAGTACATAATGCACACCTTCCATTGCGGTGGCAATTCGCATCGCCCCCACATGGGGAGGGCCTTCGTAAGTCCAGAGAGTCAATTCCATAAGTTACTTCGATGAGTTTAAAAAATAAACATGATTTGTAGAGCGCGAGATACTTTGCACATTACACCGTTAATCTTCTGCGTCGCTCAAGCGGACGAGCAAACAATTCAGCAAGGTCAGCAGCTTGGTCATAACCATGAATCGGTGAAAACACTAATTCAATTGACCATTTGGTAGCCATGCCTTCAGCTTCGAGAGGGTTGGCAAGCCCCAAACCACAAACTGTAATATCGGGACGAGCTTCACGACAACGATCTAGCTGCTTCTCAACATCTTGTCCTTCGGATAGGACTGTTCCCTCAGGCAACAAGGCAATTTCGCTGTCCATTAACAGGCGATCAATATAGGGCATACCCACTTCGACTAGTTCCATGCCACATTCTCTTGAGAGAAAACGCGCTAACGGGATTTCTAGTTGTGAGTCTGGGAATAAAAATGCTTTACGACCTGTCAGTGCTTGACGATAGCGTTCTAAAGCTATTTTGGCACGTTTAACAGGAGGCTCGATCGCTTCCTCAAAAACTTTGCTATCCACATTCCAAGCATCTGCTGCCGTTTTCAGCCAAGCTGTCGTCCCTTCGATCCCTAACGGATATGGTGATGGCAATAATGTTCCGCCGCGTGCAATTAGCGATCGCACTGTATCGCTTAAAAATGGTTGGGCAAGCAATAATTTGGTGCCTTTACCAACGGGCGGTAAATTTGCCGCACGGCGAGGAGGAAAGAAATAAACTGGACCAATCCCCATTTTGTCAAATAGTCGGCGAAATTGATCTTCTACGACATCCGCTAGACTACCAACCACCATTAACCCAGCTTCATCGCTGCGGGGTAATACTGGAACCATAGAACCCAGACAGGCATCTTCACCTTGAGTAAATGTTGTTTCAATGCCACTGCCAGAATAATTAAGAATCCGAACTTTTGGGAAAAAACGTTGGGTGAGTCGCTCTGCTGCTTTGGCAAGGTCGAGCTTGATTACCTCAGAGGGACATGATCCCACCAAAAACAACGTGCCAATATCAGGGCGACGTTCAAGCAACTGATCGACAACACGATCGAGTTCTTCATTGGCATCTGCCAATCCAGCAAGATCTCGTTCGCCGAGAATTGCTGTACCAAATCTTGGTTCAGCAAAAATCATCACACCTGCTGCCGATTGGATCAAATGGGCGCAGGTACGAGAACCTACTACCAGAAAAAAAGCATCCTGCATTTTGCGATGTAGCCAAACGATCCCCGTCAACCCACAAAACACCTCTCTTTGTCCCCGTTCCTTAAGTACGGGAATATCAGCAGTAATTTTGACAGGTACTTCCGTGCAAGGCTCTAGAGCCATGTTTTGCTCTCCTTTTGGGCTTAACCCTAATTTTTAAAAAGCTATGCCCTAATTCATTAAGGGACAAAGCTATAGCGATTTTCAAGCAAGCAAGGTCTAGAGGTTTGTTTTCCCGCCGCAGGCGGGTAAACAAAACAAAACTTCAATAAGGGGGAACGCTAAATTCATTCAAAAAAGTATATGATT
>JANNDZ010000002.1:0-2503 GCA_031378395.1 Pseudanabaena sp. OTE_75_metabat_487_sub | reverse complement strand
GAGGGCAAGAATTGCCAAAATTTGCCGATGTTGATTTTCAATCCCCCACTCACTCGTCAAAGTCGTCGCAAAAAACTAGCGATCCGATGTGGATCGAGGCTCATGGCAGGCTAAGTCCGCCAAAAGCTGAAATTTCTAAGGTCGCAATCTCTCAAAATCCATCCCCTAAAACTGCCAATGCCGATTGTCTGCGACCCTATGAACCACCAAAATCTGAGCCTATATCGGCGATTGGAAGCAGGATTGGCTATCTGAAAGCTTTACTAGAAACGCCTATTTTGCGTAGGAGTAAATCTGCATCGGAAATTGCTAGCTTGCAAGCCGAACTGGAAAGGCTAGAGCGCGATCGGCAGACAACCTGCATTCCCCATTAAAAGCCATTTGATTTCTAGGCTGGGATAACACAGACACTTTTGACCGATAATGCGCCAATTAAATCAACTTTATTCGGAATTATCGAGTTCTTTGTCACTTACATTCCGCAAGAGCTTCACATATGGGTAATGATGGCATTGTCAAACAAGATACGCCTGAAACTATTTGGACTTCTTTATGCAATTACATAAGGGTGTTTTTATCATTTACTTGTTTGGCTTTGCGGTAGGTCTACCCTCAATCATGGTGATTAAGCGGCGCAATTTTCCAGCTTGTTTACGATCATCATAGCGACGCTTTGCCTCTGTCACTATTTTTTTCATTGTCGATGGATTAGAGGCAGCATGAATCCATGCTGCTTCGAGAAATACCTCGATGGTGATCCGATTTTCTTTGCAATAGCGTGTTAGCACTTGATCGACTTCTTTTTCCAAAACGATCGCCGAGTGGCGGGTTGTTTCTGGGATTTTGGCTAGCTCTGCTTTTAGTTCGCCTAGAGTATCTTGTGCATTGTCACTAATAGTTTTAGTAGATGTATCAGAATCTAGAACATCCTCAAATATCTGCGTATTTGAGGATATATCGGTATCTACTGATTGTACGCCAGTGATAAGAGAGTCATCTCTGATCGCTACCGCAGGTCGTTGGCGGTTTTGGCGAATACGGTCTAGAACGCTGTCAGACATAGCAATTAGGCGTTTAAATAATTAATTTAATTGTTGAATTTATATTTTAACTAAAAGCTAAAAAGATAAAATTAGCTTTTTAGTAGATTAAAATCCAACTATAACATGAGAGCTATTGAATTCTTTCTTGTTAGAAAAATAAAAAGCTAAAAGCTTAAAAAGCCAAAAAAATAAATTTAGCTTTTTATTTTTAGTTAATTATAGTTTTGATTTTGTCAATTAAAACTTCAAAGGGATATTCCAAGTCTCTATAGCCCATTTCGCCCAAAGTAGATCGACGGTTGATGGCTTGCTTATATCGTTCGGATTCGCGAATTGAAGGAAGAATAAAACTTTCTCCCACTTCTTCTCGCATCCCATCGACAGCCGAGCGGCTCTCCTGTGTTTGAGTTTTGCCAATCCAACGATCGCGAAAGGGTAGTACCCCCATTACCTGAGCATTTGTAGCTCCAACATCTTGGAGAGTTTTCAGTAAATCCAATGTTCTGACCAAAGAGCCATAGCCTTTAACTGAAGCCTCAGCAGGAATGATTAGGGCATCAGCAGCTCCTAAAACAGTGAGACAGATTTGAGAGCGTTGAGGTGGGGCATCAATAATACAGACTTTGAACGCATCGGCAACTGGCTCAATTCGACGCTTCAAGAGGGTAGCCCCTACTCCACTATTCGAGAGGTAGTCTTGTACGGTATCAAGTTGGTCATCGGCAGGAATTAGAAATAAATTGTCGTTACCTTCGATAGGGTAAATACCATCTTCTGCGGAAACAGATTTTTTTAATAGTTCTAGTAATGTTGGCTGATTTCCTTGGAGGTCTAAGTCCATATAGGTCGTCAAGTTATGTTGTGGGTCAGCATCAATTAACAGGGTTGGGTAACCTTGACGTGAAAGCAGACGACCCAACATTAGTGAGGCGGTAGTTTTGCCTTGTCCTCCACTGAGGGAAGCGATCGCGATCGTTAGCATAGGTATTGGTTTTTAATTTAATTAGACTTTATCAAAAATATAATTAAATTAAAAGACTTTTTAGTAAAAAGCTAAATTTAGCTTTTTACTAAAAAGTCTTTTAATTTAATTAGTAAAGAATACTCTAATTTCTGTGGCATTTGGCACTTGTGGGATTACAAAAAAAAGTAAAAGAATAAAAAGCTAATTTTAGCTTTTTATTCTTTTACTTTTTTAATGCAGCATTGTGTTTAACTTTGAGTAAAAGCGCTAAGGCTGAGAAATTAACCTTTAAACCAGTCTTGCCTTTGTTTGAGTTCTTTGGCTTTTTTCTTGTCTCCTAAGTCTTGGGCAATACGAGAAAAATATAGAGACATTTTTTTGTAATCAGTTAGTTCACTGGCGGCAATGCGATGGACGCTAAAGCCTTTACTCTCAAGCTGGGGGCACGCGAGAATTTGTAAAAAATCGTACGCTAAGGAATCTAAGTCTCCAATCA
>JANNDZ010000927.1:0-3528 GCA_031378395.1 Pseudanabaena sp. OTE_75_metabat_487_sub | reverse complement strand
AAATTAAAACCAAAACCCAAACGCTGCGTGGCGGCGATACGCCCCGCCACTCATCTTTTGGGTTTTATGTCTTAAGCAAAGCTTACATTGATATATTTTGTTAATATTCTGATCTTCTAATCGTTAAACAAGCCCATTCTTGACGCTTCCAGAATGTAGCGATCACCCATTTATGAGCATCAAGAGCCTCGGCAACTTTCTGTACTTGCTCAACCAAAATTCCACTTAAAATTCCCCAGCCATTTTCGTCAACGAGCTGATCAAAATAGGGAACCATATCAACAATGATGTCCGCAAGAATATTGCAGGTAAACCCATTCGCCCGCGCAGGCATATTCGCAATCAAATCTTGAATACTGCCCTCTTGCACCCAGATTTTATCTTCAGGAATGTCATTGAGTTGGCGATTGTGGTTAGTTGCCTTAATCGCTAGAATGTCATTATCGATCGCATAGGTTTGACTTGCACCAATCAATAAAGCCCCGATACTGAGAATACCTGAACCACAACCTACATCAGCAACCACAATATTGTCTTCAGGCTTTACACCCCATAGGCGCATTTCTAAAGCTTCTAAACAAAGCTGAGTGGTGGCATGAGCGCCCGTACCAAAGGCACTACCAGGATCAAGACGCAGAACTTTGCGATCGCCATCAGTCGGTGGCTCAATCCAAGCAGGATAAATCACCAACATATCGCCAATTTCCTGTGGACTCCAATGTTGTTTCCAGCTTGATGACCAATCTTCATCTTTAATTACTGTCCATTGAGTAGCTGGCGCTTCGTAATCTAAAGCGATCGCATCTTGCTTTAGCCATAAAGCAAGCGCCGCTAGATCCAAAACATTGCTCTTCTCAACTGGCAAATAGCTACTAACGCTAATCTGCCCATCTTTTTTTTGACTTGCCATTCCTTGGCAGCCAAAATTTTGTAACCGCCAAAAAATCTGCTCTTCTAGAGACTGCTCGGCTATAACTTGGATTTCCCACCAACTGTTGTTTGGGGCGATCAGCGAAGGTGACATCTGGCGCTTATGACTATGATATGAATAATTATATTGGGGGATATTGCGATCGCGCAAAGCGCTGAATATCGTAACAATCTTTTAGTCTTGGATATATTCCTGTTGCTGTAACAGCGCTAATTCTGCTCGCTGTGCTTCGCGTCCTAGATATGCAGCGTGGTCAAACAGTGTAACAGGACAGGGTTGTGTTTGTTCAAAGATTTCTACGCAGAGTTCCTTAGCAGTTCGCCCAGTAAATAAATGCACTGCTTGGCGATCAACTTTACCCTTAGCAGGAATTGGTTTACCCGTTTCAGGATCAACTGCTAAGCCTTGGGCATTAATGATGTTGCTGTAGTATTTAGCGCAAATTAAATTTTGTTGGCGATCAACATAAATAATAA
Source organism: Pseudanabaena sp. OTE_75_metabat_487_sub (assembly GCA_031378395.1). Classification (GTDB taxonomy): domain Bacteria; phylum Cyanobacteriota; class Cyanobacteriia; order Pseudanabaenales; family Pseudanabaenaceae; genus Pseudanabaena. Next base: position 2,121 of record JANNDZ010000927.1, on the reverse strand, counting down.
AATAACCACTGGGATCAAGAGCTAGCGATCGCTTAGATAATTGAGCGTCAATGAGGTGGAGTTGTTGTGTAAGTGAGTTCGTTTCAGCAGTCAAATTCATTAACTTTGAGGCAAGAGAATATTATTTATTAATCTTATGATACGACTTACAGCGCTCAAGTTTTGCAGAACCAACTAATCCTATACAATGAGATATAAGTACCTCGGCATAATTAAAAAACCAGAATCAAAATCAGTACCGCCCGCTACGCGGGCGGTACTGATTTTGGGGTTTTATATTTAGTTGTGCCTAGCTACATAGCCTATAACTAGAGGGGTGATCGCCATGCCAGCCAAAGTACTAGATGGACGCTACAAGCTGATTAAACAGATCGGTGCAGGTGGATTTGGGCATACATTTATTGCTAGGGATATGCGCCGTCCTGGTTCACCACCTTGCGTAGTTAAGCAACTAAAGCCCGCTAGTGATGATCCCAATTTTATTCGTGAGGCAAGACGGCTATTTAACACTGAAGCAGAAACCTTAGAGAAACTTGGCAGCCACGATCAAATTCCGCAATTGCTTGCCTATTTTGAGGAAGATAAGCAGTTTTTTTTGGTGCAAGAATTTGTGGAAGGGCGATCGCTTCATGATGAACTGAAAGCTTCACTGCCACAAGTATCAGATTTAGATAATGAATCTCAAGATCGGCTTTTTGCAGAATTGGAAAATATTGATGCACCAACTAGAGACAAACAACTAGCTGAAGTTGAAGTACTCAAGATTTTGAAAGATGTTCTTGATGTTTTAGAATTTGTACATTCTGAAAGTGTGATTCATCGTGATATTAAGCCAGACAACTTAATTCGTCGTAAGAAAGATCAAAAGATTGTGCTGATCGATTTTGGTGCGGTCAAGGCCGTGCAAGATGCTAATACACAACTTGTGGCTAATGAGAAAGGGGAATCACGGTTTACAGTTACCATCGGGACACCTGGCTATATGCCCAGTGAGCAATGTGCAGGTCGACCGACTTATAACAGTGATATTTACGCTTTGGGCATGGTGGCGATTAAAGCTCTCACAGGATATAGCCCAACTGATCTCCCAACCGATCCCGCTACAGGTGAGCTAGTCTGGCGCGATAAAGCAAAGGTTAGCAACGGATTGGCAATGGTATTAACTCGGATGGTTCGCTATCACTATACCCAGCGCTACCAGTCAGTACGCGAGGTAAATCAAGGTATAACCACCTTTGCCACGATGACAGAAGTGGAGCGCCAAGCGACTACAAGCAAGATCGTTAGGTCAACAATTCTAACTGGGACAGAGAATTCAACTACCTCCAATGTTCCTACTTCCTATAAATCTAGTTCCCAAACTCGTCGATCAGTTCCTGCGCCATCTACTAGCTCTAACTCAGGAGTTCTCTTTCTATTTGGTGGACTTTTGGCAGTAGTAGCAGTAATCGCGGCTTTCGCTCTGCCAGCAATGATGCGGAATAATCAGCAACCAGTTATTGTCAATAATCCATCAATTCCTGCTAATAGAACTACTTCTACTGACCCTAGTCCTATCTCAACACCGACAAACACTGCCGTAAATCAAGTTCTAAATTTGGAAGCCAATAAAGAATCTTTGGTTGTCCCTAATGAAATTGTGGGAGATGCGACTCATACCTATACAGTTCAGGCTAAATCTGGGCAATTGCTGAGTACGGCAATTACAGATCCCAGACTATTACTTACTGTCCTGAATGCTCAAGGCGTACCTCTTCCCAACGCTGTTAATGTTGTAAATGCTGATGTGCCAATTCCATCGGATGGAGCCTATGTAGTTCAACTAAAGGGGATTGGAGGAACTACCGAAATTCCATATCAATTAAAATTTAGTCTTAAGGATACTGCGATCACGCAACCAACAGCTATTCCCACAACTCCTCCGTTGACTTCTCCACTAGTATCTCCAACCCCAACATTGGGGACACCTGTGCCAAATTCTCCTACACCAGTGGCAACGCCAACACAAGCACCACCACCACAAATTGAAATCAAAGTTAGAAATAGATAAATTAAAGATGTTACAAAGCACCATCTTTATAGCTGTTGCTAGTCTAGGACATAAAACCCAAAAGAGAGTTG
>JANNDZ010000924.1:0-2216 GCA_031378395.1 Pseudanabaena sp. OTE_75_metabat_487_sub | reverse complement strand
AGATTGGCAACTAAATCAGCGGGTAGCGGCAGGGAATTAATACTAACTAATTGAGGTGTAACTTGTCCTCCATACGCAGATATTTTTTCAACTTGGAGTGAAAATAAACCTGGACTAAAGCGAGGATTAAGTGCTTTATCATACTCAAATTTACTGAGCATTAATTGTAATGAGCAAATTTGGGTGGTGTCGAGTGGAGCGTCATTAACAGTTTTCGCCCGAAAGATTGGGACTAAATCTTTAAACGGTACCTGAATTGTAATCCATTCATTCACGATCGTATCGAAAGAATAAGCATAGCCAACGCCATCCCATTTTGCTTCAGTCCGAACAAATAATTTATATCTTTGCCCATCACCTTTAACTCGCAGCTCGATTCCTTGATAGTTACTGAGATTAAAACTAGGATCGAAATTACGGGTACGCACTGATGCAAATCCACCAGAATTATCGGTTGAAACATTCCCACTAAACAGAGCATAACCATCAATTAGCCGGATGCCACTTTCACTCACACCGCCCATCACCACATCATCTACGGCTCCCCATGTCGCCGCCAGATTAGAATCTGGCTGGGTAAAATCAAATAGCTGAGATTTAGTAGTTGGGGCTAAATATTCACTCGCAGCTGCCATTAAATTAGTCAAAGATACTGCTGACATCGCCCTCTGAGCATCGGGACAGATAATAATCGATCGAACACCTGCCATGGCTTTATCTAATCTGACGGAGCTATCAAAATTGACCTGTACAAACTCAATATTTGCAGGCACGCTAAACGGTGTCAAGCTCAAATCTGGGATCGCTGCTCTTACTCGATAACCACTTTTAAGTAATTGCTGAATAACTAATTCTCCAATCTCACCAATCGCCCCAATTGCCAAAACTATTCCCACAGATCTTGCTCCCTTCCTAGCAAATTGACGATTAGATTCACCTGTCAGCAGCCGTTGTAGATTGCTGAAGATCGGAATTGCCCCAAAGTAGCCCAGGGTATTTAAAAACCTGCTTGCGTCCCACTTAGCCATAAATGTTAAGAGTTGGGTATTGGTTGTTTAATAATAGTTATATTATCTATCATGACGAACTTAACTAATATTAATCAAATTCACTCATTATCAAGAAAATTTAGAACTAATTGACTGAATAATAGCATCAGCTAACCTAATTGACATTTCTGCTGTAGATGAAATATTCTTTATACAATCATCATAATCCGCCTGATTTCTATATATTCTCAACCGACTGAGATCTTTACCTGCTTTACTTAATATTTTATCCTTACTATTAGTGAGTTCATCTGCAACATACTTATGCTCATTTACATCGTTATTTGGTCTTTTTAGCCTCGGATCGTCTAAATCATCTCTTAGATAATTTCTGGCTATACAAAATCCAGCATAGTAAGCACGACTAATGGAAGATCTTAAATGAGCTTCTGATTGCTGACTTTTTACCTTGTCAGTTTTTGCTAAATCACTAATATCATTTATCCCAAATAACTCTAGGGACAATTCAAAATACTCAATCCAATTAAATTTATTGAAATTCAACATGAACGAGTATATCGTTGGTAATATTACTGAGTGAAAAATCTTCGTCTAGATCTGAAAGTTTCTTTGACACTGTAAATGGATCTAAATGTGTTTTGATAATTATTGACAATTTATCAAAGCTATCATATCCTGAATCCTTACGAACTTTAAGACAAAGTTGATCTTCTGTAAAATAGGAGACAATAATTTCTATCGATTTAGATATTATGTCAATTAAATGAGGATACTCTTGAAAAAAAATGGCTATGTCTTTTTCAGTATTAAAAGAGTAAAAATTTTCTAATTCAAATCCTATATCTCTAGGGATTGAAATGCTTTTCGTCTGTGTACTCATGTATTTAGCCGATTTAGTCATTAGTCAGAATGGAATACTATCCTCGACATCACCAACAAATATATTATGTCGTTATACTTTTATATTAATTCATTTTCTGGCAAAGTAGGATATGGAAACCGAGGAGATTTATCTCCTCGGTGTAGCATAATTATCTAGATAAGTAGCTTTAAATACTCAACCGTTGATAAATCTCGTCTAAGTGCTTGAGATGTTGGGTGGGATCGAAACAGTGCTCGATCTCGGCTGGGGTGAGATGCTCTGTCACGCGGGGGTCACTGGCGGTTAATTTGTGGAAGTCGCCGCCTGTTGTGTTCCAGACTGCC
>JANNDZ010000907.1:0-8826 GCA_031378395.1 Pseudanabaena sp. OTE_75_metabat_487_sub | reverse complement strand
GGTTACTTTTTCCTGCTCTTTTTCTCGTTTTCTTAATCAACTTAGTCTAAACTCCAGTCTTCTTAGTCGCCAACCTTGAGACAGAAAAAAATATTTCACGCGAGACTCTCTCTTTTCACAATATTGTTCTTCAAACTTTGCTCTTGGCGACAACTATAGCTAAAAAAGAATAAGGTGGTGCAAAGCACCACCTTATTCTTTTTTAGCTATGTTCCAATTTGCGCTCTAAGTCAAACAGAAATCCGTGAATGTATTCTTCTGTCCATTCTGAACCGTAGAATCGATTAAACATCCCCCTTGCAGGATCTTTCTCAGCTCGATAACGTAAATATCTCAGTTGTGCTTCTTTAATTTCAGCTAATCTCAGTTCATCAGTGATCGGCTCGGCGCGATCGCAAAAGTCTAAATAAGCCTGAAGATAATCTTTGAAAGCATGGAAAACATGGGTTTCCACCACTTCATTTTCTTTTGGTCTAGTCCATAAGAAAGCAGGAGAGAAAAACTGGCTTGCTTCTTCAGGAAAATCGCCACCCCAAGTTAAATGTTGTTGATAGGACTCAAAGATCGGCAAAATTGGCTTTGTATATTTATCTTGATAGTTTGGATCGTCCCGAAACAATGGTTGCATATCCAATGCAATCAGATGTCCCCCAGGTAGCGTAACTAAGTCGCCGCCAAAAAATGGCAAGTCATAATTCAAATGTGGAAAAATGACAAAATTTAAAACCTGAAGTGAGCTTCCGCCTTGGACATGGGCAGCACGTATTTGACGAAGCTTAGATGACTGGTAGCCAAAACTAGTTGTTAAGACTTCATTCTGGTGACTTCCTTTACCAACGATCGCAGATTTGGACTCGAATCCTTCAGGAATTGGGTATGGTTGCAAATCAGGTAAGCGCTCTTTTAAATAGGCGATCGCATGATCTAAAAAAGGTTGATATAGGGTCATTTAAACTGTCACTGCCAAAGGCTTTGCATCTTCAAACAAAAATCCATACAAAAACTTCTCAGACCATTCATGTCCAAAGTAACTGCTGAATAGTCCAGATGCAGGATCGCGATCGGCACTGTATTGATCATAGTCTTTCTGAGCTTTAACGATGCGCTGAATATCGGACTGATCTGATAGAGGTGTTGCCTCAGCAAGCATCGACCAATAAAGATTCAAATAATCTTTGAATGCTTCTAGCACTCTTGTTTTTACAGTTTCAGGATCGGTTTTGGCAAACAATAAATATTTGGAGAAATATTGATTGGCATCATAAAACTTCATTTCCAGATTTTGCGATAAGTCTGGATACTTGTCATGCAGCGTTTTGAGTGGATAAATATATTTTTCAAGATAAGCAGCATCCTGAAATAACGGCTGAAAGTCCATCACAATCAGGTTCTTGACTGATCCAAATGACAAAAAGTCAATCCCCAATAGTGGCAAGTCATAGTTATAACTTGGATAAATGACGCTATTAAAAATCTGGGCGCTTGCACCTGCATCGATGTATGTGTAGCGAATTTTCCGAAATTCTGGACATTGATAGCACCAACTACGAATTGTTGCAGGGTTACGACCGCGATCGCTAACACAAGACTCTAAACCTTCTGGTATCAAGCGGCTTTGCAAGTCAAATCTTTGAAATAGCGACTGCTCTAGATATTCAAGAAAAGGTTTATACATGAATTTTATATAAAATTAGAAATTTATAAAAGTTACTTTTAGGATCTTAAATCATCACAATACGAGATCGGTTCTTGATCCAAGGTGGATATAAGAAACTAGTTAATAATCCTTAATACAGCCATTACTTACTACCTGATGTTCCGCAGAACGTAGATGATGAACCCTCCTGCTACTAGCGAGGCAGGGCAACCACGGGGGATTGCCCATACCTTAAAATTTAGAGGTTATACTTTAGCCAGCCCTAGACCTACGCTATGACAAGAGTTCCTTCCACGTAACATCAGTAAGTATATATAAATACCAGTACTTGCCAAATAATTTTACGCTGTCTGGGCTAAATGGCAGAAGGTTTTACTTACAGATTCAGCGTTAACTGAGTTTGCAATGTTGGATGGTGGGAATTGTCAAAATCAAGAGAAATAATGTTGTTTTGAATGTTATTTTGAAGCCAGCGTGATTAGTGAAATTGGAGCAAGTATGAAGGGCGTTAATTCATGCAGCAAAAGTCGGGGATGTCAACCTCCCACCACTAAACCAATTTTTTCCTTTTACATTTTTACTTTTTCTTTGTTATGACAACAGTAATTAATAACCATATTGAGATTACTCAAGGGATCTGCGGTGGTAAACCTCGGATTGCTGGACATCGGATTAGGGTCGAGGATATTGCGATCTGGCACGAACGGATGGGTTTGTCTGCTGATGAAATAGTCTCTCAGTATCCCAGCATCACTCTATCAGATGTTTATTCTGCATTGGCTTATTATCACGATCACTTTCGAGAAATTAGACAACAGATTGCCGAAGATGAGGCTTTTGCTACGGAAATGAAGGCTAAAACGACTTCTCTTTTGCAACAAAAGTTGAAGGAGCGTTATGGCGGAGTCAATTAGATTTCATTTAGATGAGAATGCAAATAATGCGATCGCAGATGGATTAAGAAGACGTGGTATCGATGTAACTATCAGCGTCCAAGCAGATCTAATTTCAGCATCGGATGATCAATAGTTGGCTTTTGCCCATGCTCAGGGACGGGTGCTTTTTACTCAAGACAGGGACTTTTTGGAGTTGCACTATTCTGATGTTAAGCATTCAGGAATTGTGTATGCAATCAAAGGAAGTCGGACAACTGGAGAGATTTTGAAAGGGCTAATTTTGATCTGGGAAGTGTTAACGCCTGTAGATATGGCTGGTAATTTAGAATACTTGTAAGCTATTCTTAGTGTTGATCATTTTTCTATACCTTTCGTATAGTTCCCCTAAATCCAATTTTTCCTTTTACCTTTTTACTTTTTCCTTGAAATCATGTTGCCATCGGAATTAGAAGAACTTATTGAACAGGCGGCGCGGGAGGAGTGGGAAGAACTCGATTTAGCTGGTAATGAACTAACAGAGTTACCGTCGTCAATTGGGAAGCTAAAAAGTCTTAAAAAATTAATCTTGGGGAAATGGGACTCCACACAAGAAAAATGGATTGGGAATGAGATAACTTTACTTCCTGTAGAAATATCTGAACTTACTAATCTAGAAGATCTTGTTCTATCTGGCAATAAACTTAGTGAGTTTCCCACTGTAATAACGCTACTAAATAATCTCCAATCTCTTGATCTAACTCATAATAGCCTAAGTGAAATACCAGAAGAAATTGGACTATTAATTAATCTCAAATCTCTTATCTTATGGAGTAACAGTCTAAGTAAAATACTCAAAGTAATAATGCAGTTAAGTAATCTTCAATACCTAGATCTATGGGGTAACCAAATAGCATTTATCCCAGAAGAAATTGCAAACTTAACTAATCTACGATTCCTTGATTTCACATACAACCAGATAACATCTATCCCAGAAGAAATTGCAAACTTGACTAATCTGGAAGAGCTTAATCTAGGGGATAATCTCATAACGCACGTACCAAAAGAAATTGCGAGCTTGACTAATCTTCATTCGCTTAAACTAGGAAGCAATCATATAAGCAATATATCAGAAAATCTTGCACGATTGACTAATCTAAAATCTCTTGACTTAAGTAACAATCAAATAATAGAGATACCTAAAGTAATCTTACACTTGACTAATCTTCAATCCCTTGACCTAAGTAACAATCAAATTGTAGAGATAACAGAACTAACTACAAATTTGACTAATCTCCAATCCCTTAAGCTAAATAATAATCATATAAAAATCATTCCAAGTTCAATCTCACAATTGACAAATCTTAAATTTCTTATTCTATGGAGAAACGAGATAACAGAAATTACGGAAGCGATCACAAAGGTGCCAAATCTTAATTACTTATATGTAAGTGATAACCCGATCACCAAACCACCTGTAGAAATAGTTGAAAAAGGCATCGAAGCTATCCGTCAATATTTCCTCCAAATTAAAGAAGAAGACGAAGATTATCTTTATGAAGCAAAATTACTAATTGTCGGTGAACCTTACGCTGGTAAAACTACACTTGCAAACAAAATCATTAACCCTGATTTTGAATTGTGTAAACAAGACACTACAAAAGGTATTGAAATTAAACGATGGATGTTTCGTCGTGAAGACGGAATTGATTTTGCTGTGAATATTTGGGATTTTGGTGGTCAAGAAATATACAAAGATACTCATCAATTTTTCTTAACTAAACGCTCCTTATATGCCCTTGTTGCTGATAATCGTCAAGAGGACACAGACTTTTATCATTGGCTCAATGTCGTCGGGCTACTCAGCGAGAATAGTCCAATTCTAATTATCAAAAATGAGAGAGATGATCGTCATCGAGAAATCAATATTAATCAATTGCGGGGTGAATTTAGTAGCTTAAAAGAAGATATTTCAACTAATTTTGCTAATAACAAGAATCTAGAAACAATTCTCTCTGCTTGCAAATATTATCTCAATCAACTCCCCCACATCGGTCAAGCCCTTCCCAAAACATGGGTCAAAGTCCGTCAAGCCTTAGAGAACGATCCGCGCAACTACATCAGCCTCAGTGAATATCTCAAAATCTGCAAGTGCAACGGCTTTAAAGAGCGTAAAAACGCATTGCAACTCAGCGACTATCTCCATGACCTCGGTATCTGTCTCCACTTCCAAGACGATGAGATGTCTCCCCTCTATCAAATCGTCATCCTCAAACCAAAATGGGGAACCGATGCCGCCTATGCCGTTCTCGACAACCCCGAAGTAATCCGTAACTATGGACGCTTCAGTAACAAAGAACTTGCCCAAATCTGGAGCGCAGACGCATATACAGGAATGCATAGCGGCTTATTGGAACTAATGAAAAAGTTTCAACTATGCTACGAGATCCCGCAAGAAAAAGGCAGTTACATTGCCCCTCAACTCCTCACCGAAAACCAACCTGAATATGCTTGGGATGAATCCGAAAACCTGATTCTCCGCTATACCTACGACTTCATGCCCAAAGGGCTTGTACGTCAGTTCATCGTCGCCATGCACGAAAGCATCGAAGCCCAAATCGTCTGGCGTAGTGGCGTAATCATCCATAAGCGCGAGTATGCCAACACCCGCGCCGAAGTCATCGAAAACTACGGCAAACGCGAAATCAAGATCCGCGTCTCTGGCAAAAGTAACCGAGATCTGTTAACAGTAGTCACCCACGAACTCGACAAAATCCATACTTCTTATAAACGCCTCGCCGACAAATATCAAAAGCTCATCCCCTGCAACTGCAACACCTGTAAGGGCAGTCAAAATCCCCATTTCTACGAATTCGCCAACCTCAAACGCCGCTACGCCAACCGTAAATACACCGTTGAATGTGACATTAGCTATAAAGATGTCGATGTATTAGGCTTAATCGATGACATTGGAGCGGGATCGCAACTTCAAGATTCACGAAAAAAACCAGATCCAGAATACGCAGTAGATTACGATGTAAAAGAGCGTCTTAACCTTAATCTCAATGTCAATATAGAAAATAACAACCAAGGGCAAACTATGAGCAACCCACAAACTAGCTTCGGTGGTGACTACGTGCGCGGTGATAAAGTCATGGGTGACAAAGTTGGACGCGACAAAATCGGCACACAAATTAATAATTCGCCCAATCTTGCCCAAGCCGCCAAAGAAATCAAAGAGCTCCTCGATCAACTTTCGGAAGAATACAATCCCAATACCGAAAAGGGACAAAACTCTATAAAAAATGAAGCTCTCAAATTCATCAAAAAAGATTCCACACTTCAACAAAAAATAGTCAACGCTCTCAAAGAAGGCAGCGTTACCACACTCGAAGAAGCCATCAATCATCCTGTTGCAAAAGTTGTAATTGCCACTGTCAAGGGTTTTCTTGAAGGGTAATGCAGAGATTAAGATACCTGACTTTTTCTTTGCGATCGCAAACACAACTCAAAAATCGCTATCTGTTTAAAAGTTAAGGTTTTTGCGATCACAAGTTATTTTTTAGGAAAAGTTTCTGAAAAAATGTTAGTTTTTTGTAGAGTGATTTTTTTAATCTGAAATAAATGTCGATGGAGCCAGTCCGATCTCTGATCAAAAATAGTAGCAATGTGGTTACGCCTTTGCTAGAACTGCGTGACATTCACAAAAGTTTTGGTTCTAATGCCGTGCTAAATGGTGTTGATCTCACTGTGCACTCAGGGGAAGCGATCGCCATCATTGGTCCCTCTGGTACTGGTAAATCGACAATCTTAAGGATTATTTGCGGTCTCCTTGCCCCTGAGCAAGGTGAACTCTATATCAATGGCAACCTCGTTTCCTCTGAAGATGATATTCAAGAAGGAGGCTATGGTCTAAACATTGGCATGGTGTTTCAAAATGCGGCGCTATTTGACTCGCTTACGGTTGCAGAAAATGTGGGCTTTTCACTATTTGAGCATTCTCGTTTGTCACGACGCGAGATTTATCGACTGGTCGAACATAAACTTGCCCTTGTGGGTTTAGACAATATTAGCGATCGCTATCCTAGCCAACTATCAGGCGGGATGCGCAAACGAGTTAGTTTTGCTCGCGCCATTATGGATGACCCCACTGCCAAAACACAAACCAAAAAAGTGCTGCTCTATGATGAACCCACCGCAGGACTTGATCCTGTGGCTTCGACAATTATCGAAGACTTAATGCGATCGCTACGAGAGCAACAGGTCTGCGATAGTTATGTTGTCGTCACTCACCAAGACAGCACGATCCGTCGTACTGCCGATCGTTTGATTGTTCTTTACCGTGGATCGGTTCGCTATGCAGGAAACGTGAGTACAATTGATACTGCTGACAACCCATATGTCAGACAATTTTTTAGCGGCAGTACTGAAGGTCCAATTCAACTTTTGACTAGGGAGGTATAAGACTCGTGCAGCGAAAAACATTACGCGACGGTGCGCTTGGCTTATTTATCATCGGTGGAGTAGTTGCCTTTGGTGGCGCTTTATTATGGTTGCGCGGGTTGCAACTAAGTAGCTCTAAGTTTACATTTACGATCAAAATTGCTGATGCAAGTGGGCTAAATAATGGCTCAGTTGTAAGATTTCGCGGTGTGGAAGTAGGACGGGTTACAGCGTTGACAGCCCAAACAGAGGGCGTTGATGTCCAAGTAAGTATTGAAAACTCAAGATTAATTATTCCAAAGAACTCGATCGCCGAAACTAATCAAAGTGGGTTTCTGGGGAACACCAATATTGATATTTTCCCCCCTCCAGATAAGTTAGCGATTGATCCTAAGATGAATCCCACCACTAAAGATTGCAATGCTGATCTGATTATTTGTCAAGGTGGAGAGATTGAAGGAATTCGCGGGGTGAGCTTCATTGCATTGCTTAAGGATTCGAGTGCGACATTACGCAAAATCAATGATCAAAATTTAGTTGATAACCTCAATGAAACTTTAATTGCCGCCAAAGCTACTGCAAAAAGCATCCAAAAATTGACGGATTCGGCGAGCCGAGTGGTCGGTACATTTGAAGGTCAAATTGTTAAATTTGGCGATACGGCGGACGCGATTAGTGGAGCAGCCACTAAGGTTGGCAATGTCGCAAATAGTGCCCAAGAATTAATCGAGGTCAATCGCGAAAAACTAGCACAAACCCTCGATGGTATTGCCGCTACCTCTAATGAAGCGAGAGCTTTACTAGCCAGTGCCAAGCCATTATTAAGTGATGGTAAAATCATCGCCAATTTACAGCAATTAGCTGAAAATGCTGCTGAAACATCGGCAAATCTTCGGAAAGTATCGGGCGAGTTAAACAATCCTGCCACGATGACTGCCTTGCGTGAAACCCTTGACTCGGCAAGGGCAACTTTTGCCAATGCCAAGAAAATTACCGCCGATCTTGATGAACTAACGGGAGATCCGAAAATTCGCAGCAATATTCGTAATTTGATCAATGGTTTAGGTGGTCTACTTTCCAATGCTCCAAATCTGGACTCCATTGTGCCAACTGCGACTAATACACGTCCTAGCGAACCTGCTACAAGCGATCGCCCTAAATCACCAGCAACCGTAGAAGTTGCTCGCAATAAAGTGATTAAATCCACCACAGAAGATGATCGATTTAAAAGAGAAAAATCCCTTGACTCTCAAAAAGTGAAGATCAACAGTCCCAAACCTAGCAGCACAATTGTGAAGTCAGAAACATCTTCTGACACAGCTATACCCAATTCTGATAAACCAAGCAATCCATGAACTTACTACCTAGTCAAGTCTGGCTGCTGATCGGTATTGCTCTTTGTGTTGTTGAGCTACTAGTTCCATTGCCAACTTTTCTAATTGCAGGGGCAATGGGACTAGCCGCGCTGTTAGTAGCCGCGATCGCATTGATCTTGCCTATTCCTGCGTTGCAAATCTTGGTGTGGATGTTGATTTCAGCAATGTTAGCGGTAGTTTCTAGGCGATTTATCCCTAAGGATTCACATCAACTTAAAGAAGCGAGTGAAGGCGTTACGCTCACGGAAATACCCGCAGGAGAAACTGGACGAGTCAAATATGAGGGTGGTTCATGGAAAGCAAGATGTGATAATCCGCAAATTGCGATCGCAGCCAATCAAAAAGTCATCGTGCTCAGGCGAAAAGGAACAACATTGATAGTTGTTCCTGAAAATTGGCTGAGCCATTAATGCCAGTCCTCGAAATAGCTGTAGCCAATGAAGCTAGGACAAAACCCAAAATAGAGTTGCGGGGCCAA
>JANNDZ010000840.1:0-6210 GCA_031378395.1 Pseudanabaena sp. OTE_75_metabat_487_sub | reverse complement strand
TGTCTCCTGGTACGATCACCGCCTGTCCAACTAGTTTTGCACCGCCTTTAACGGCGACAGTATTTGTAACAATATCAACTGTGATTTTTGCACCGAAGGCCGCCAACATCCTTTCACTGTGATCACGCGATCGCTCTGGCTCAGTGATAATCGTTTCGCCATCGGTCATTAATCCCGCTAGCATAATGCAGGACTTAACCTGAGCTGAAGCTACGGGAGATTGATAGTGAATTGCTTTTAGGTTTTGACCTGAGATTGCTAGTGGCGCTCTCGCCCCATTGTCCCGCCCCCAACTATTTGCTCCCATCTGACGCAAGGGATTCACCACGCGAGACATGGGGCGCGATCGCAAAGAGCTATCGCCAGTGACGGTAAAAAAGCGATCGGGATGACTTGCCAAAATCCCTAACATCAAGCGTAGAGTTGTTCCCGAATTGCCAGCATTCAAAACATCTAGAGGTTCCTTCAGGTTTCCCAGCCCAATGCCCTTAATTGTTACTAATTCTGAGTTAAGCTCAGATATCTCCGCTCCCATTGCCGCAAAGCAAGCCGCCGTGCTACGCGGATCTTCACCTAGCAATAGCCCTCGAATTGTGGTCTCACCCTCAGCTAGAGAGCCAAGCATCAACGCCCGATGCGAAATTGACTTATCTCCAGGGATCGTAATTCTTCCTTGTAAACCTTGTGGCAATTGGCTTGCATCAATGTTGAGCAGGTGATGAGTTTGAGTAGTATCGAGGTCAATCATGTTAGAGTCAGTTAGCAATTAGTATTAGATTAAGACAAAATCACGGCAAATTTAGACTTATATCAACGACACCACTAGCTTTTTATGAATCCCCTTGAGCCAAACTCTGCTGAATTAAATGCGATCGCCACAGATAGCATCCCCCAAAGTGACATCAATCCCCAATCGCCACAAAGTTTGGGAACATTTCTTGATCGCCTCTATGGGACGTTATTTTTGCCCCAAATGACTTTTGAGCAGCTCAAGACAAATCCAAACTTTGTGCAAGCCGCGATCGTAATTGCTTTAGTAAATATTCTAGAAACTTTACGCCTCAATCAATTTGCAATTTATCGAACCCTTTGGTCAGTAGTTAGTGGGTTTATTGGCTGGGTGTTTTTTACTTTTCTGCTCAAGCAATTAGCTAATATTTTTCAAAAGAAGATCGAGATGCGCGAATTGCTGACTCTGACAGGCTTTGCCAGTTTACCTTGGCTATTTATGGCTCCAGCGCTAAGCCTACCGCCCCAATCTCGCATTCTCGCTGCGATCGCTGTGATGATCTGGTTTATCGTCTGGCAAGTATGGAGCGCTTCGGTGGCGCTAGGAATTAAAATCTGGAAAACTTTAGCGATCGTGCCTCTAGCAATATTTGGCGGCATAGTTGCCCTAATTTGGCTAGGCAATACCTTTAAATTAATACTAAGTATTAGCCAGTAATTTTTGTCTCATTAACTGATGTTACGTGGAACGTAGACAATCAATCTCTTGCTGCTAGCCAAGCAGGGCAACCACGGGGGATTGCCCCAGCCTGAATAATTCATGTTCAGTAGGGGCTGTGGACGGTGCGTGCCAGCCCCCAACCTCAGCTATTGCAGGAATTCTATCTGCGTAAGGTGAGTCATTAATTCAAAACCCAAAGAGTGAGAGGCGGCGCTTTGTGCCGCCTCTCACTCTTTGGAGTTTGTGAAAGAGTAACCACTTTAGGGTTGCTCTTCCACAAACCATTTAGGATTGCTATATATTTAGATATACACTTTATAGTCTTGACGTTAGTAAAGTTGAATTGGGATTAACGAAAAACATCTAATTAAAAAATCTTGATCTGGGAAGCTTGATTCCAAACTCCTAAACTAAAACTTACATGATTTCAGCACAAGAACCACCGAATGAACTAGAAAGAGTTGCCGCTCTGCATCAGTGCAATATTTTAGATACTGAGCCAGAGCAAGGCTTTGACGATATTACGAAATTAGCAGCCTATATTTGTCAAACGCCGATCGCTTTGGTGAGTTTAGTTGACAAAGAGCGGCAATGGTTTAAGTCAAAAGTTGGAATCAGTGAAACAGAAACTCCTAAGGAAGTAGCTTTTTGCGCTCATGCAATTCTAAAAGATGGGATTTTTATAATTCCTGACACTCTTAAAGACGAGAGATTTGCTAGCAATCCACTGGTAACTGGGCCGCCTAAGATTCGCTTTTATGCGGGAATCCCCATTAAAACGGCAGAAGGCTATCCTCTAGGAACACTCTGTGTAATTGATCGACAACCAAGAGAGCTGAGTGCAGAGCAAATATTAGCACTCAAATCGCTTGGTAATCAAACTTCATATTTGATTGAAACTCGTCGTAGCTTAAATGAAATTAGTCGTTTATCCATACCCAAAACAGCCAAACCTGCGGAAAGAAACTTTCTTAAGAAGATCGCATTTTGGACTGGAATTATCGCCTCAATAGTGATTGGGATGGGTGTGATTTCTTATATAAACCTCAGCAATTTAAAAGAATCAAACATTGATTTTTTGCAAAAGCAAGATGAACTAGAGAAAATCCAGAAACCACTCAATCAAATCCGTGATTTAAAAAATTCAGTAGGAGTACATCTTCTTTTAGGTAATCAAGAAAGTCTAGAAGCATATAAACTTTTGGTTACAGAATTGGAAGTGGACATTCTAAAACTTCAGTACTTGAGCCAGAAGAACAATAGAGAACAGTTAGCTAATCTAGATGGTCAGAAGAGCAGAGTTAACTATCAGGAAACGATCACACTCTTATTAAAACATCTTCGCAAAGGACTGCAAGACTCGAATGAAATTGTTGAGTCTTATAAATCTTCTGGACTAAAACCTACTCAGAAACTAATATTAGAAAAAAGAATTTGGGATGCTGAAGATCTTACCGAAACTCAGCTAGAAGAACTAATTAATATTTCTAGGGATGATTTATCGTTATGGCTCCAAAAAAAGCAAGCTTCAACTGCTAATGCTGTTAATATTTCCTTAATTACATTGCTTTCGACTTTAGGCATACTTGGTTTGCTGTTTTATTCTGTCTACAATGAAACACTTATAAGTCGCCGACTAGAAACTAGCCTTAAGCAAGAAAGAGATTTTACAGTTACTGTGCTGGATACAGTTGGTGCGCTTGTAATTGTATTAGATCTAGAAGGAAAGATAATTAGATTTAATCGTGAATGTGAAAGAGTAACTGGATATTACTATGAAGAAGTAAGAAATCAGAGCTTTTACAAGATTTTTCTACCGCCTGAAGATGCTGAGTCATTTAGCAAGACTTTTACACGCTTTTCTAAAAAGAACTTACCAAATTCCTATGAAAATCATTGGGTAACCAAGAATGGTAAGCGTCGGCTAATTTCTTGGTCAACTACTGCTGTTCTTGAATCAGAAAATAAAATTTCTTTTGTCATTGGCTCAGGGCTAGATATCACCGATCGCAAACAAGTCGAAGAAGAAGTGCGATTGCAGAATTGGCGATCAATAGTTTTCTCCCAAATTACTTTACGCATTCGTCAATCGTTGAATGTTAATGAGATCTTAAGCACAACTGCTGAAGAGGTGAGAAAATACCTCAAAGCAGATCGGGTAGTTGTATATCGATTTGATGGTGAATGGGAAGGTGTCGTAGCAGTTGAGTCCGTTGAGCCACCTTGGATTGCTTTATTGACAGCTGATATCAGAGATGTCTGCTTTCGTCATGGACTATGGGAAGATTTTCGCCAAGGTCGTAAAGTCGTAAATGATGATATTCCTAATTCGGATATGTCCGATTGCTATAAGAAAATGATGGCACAGTGTCAGGTACAAGCTAACTTAGTTGTGCCAATCCTTGAAAGCGATCAACTATGGGGACTGCTCATCGCCCACCAATGTAGCGAACCAAGGCACTGGAGTAGTTTTGAGGTTAACTTTTTAGCAGAGCTTGGTAATCAGGTGGGTATCGCTCTTTACCAAGCTACTTTATTAGAACAAGAAACATTACGCCGCGAGCAACTCTCTCAGCAGAATATTGAATTAGAAAAAGCTCGTCAACAAGCAGAAATAGCCACAAAGATGAAAAGCTCTTTTCTCGCGACAATGAGCCATGAAATTCGCACGCCAATGAATGCAGTACTTGGAATGACAGGCTTGCTTGCCGATACTGAGCTTTCGACTCTCCAGCGAGATTTTGTAGAGACAGTGAGAATTAGTGGTGAAAATTTGCTCACATTAATCAATGAAATTCTTGATTTCTCAAAGCTTGAAGCTCATGAGATGGAATTAGAAGATATTGATTTTGACCTTAACACCTGTGTTGAGGAAGTAACTGATTTACTTGCCATGCTTGCTCAAGTTAAAGGATTAGAACTTGCGTCACTAGTTCATCAAAATGTGCCTGTTTACCTATGTGGTGATGTTTCGCGTCTCAGGCAAATATTAACTAATCTGGTTAGTAACGCCGTTAAGTTCACTTCAGAAGGTGAAGTTATCGTTAAAGTAGCTCTCAAGTCAGAAACTGAATCGAAGGCAGTGATTGAATTTAGGATTATTGATACTGGCATCGGTATATCCGCGACAGCTCAGAAAAAGCTATTTCAACCCTTTACCCAAGTTGATGCTTCGACTACCCGCAAATATGGTGGTACTGGTTTAGGACTTGCTATTTGCAAACAAATTATTGATCTCATGGGTGGAGAAATTGGCATCGATAGTGAAGAAGGCAAAGGGTCACAATTTTGGTTTAGGATTCCATTTGTGAAACAGTCCCCCGCAGCGATCGCACAGCTAAAACCACGCCAAGAAGCAAATCTAAAGGATGTTCGGATCTTGATAGTTGATGATAATGCAACCAATTGCAAAATCTTGACTTATCAATTAACTGCTTGGCAGATGCGGGTTGATGCATTACAAAATGCCTCTAATGCGATCGCGATTTTACGAGCAGCTGTGGAAGAAGGCGATCGCTATCAGTTAGCAATTTTGGACATGCAAATGCCTGATCTTGATGGCGAAATGTTGGGCGCACAGATCAAGGCTGACCCTATACTGAAAGATCTCAAATTAATCATGCTGACATCACTAAGTCAGCAAGGTGGTATTAGCCGAGTTAAAGAACTAGGATTTGAGTTTTATCTTGTTAAACCAGTAAAACAGTCTCGCTTGTTGGAAGTCTTGGTGGAAGTAGTTTCTACAGATACTAAGAGTGAAGTTTTTCGTCCTGCACCATTGATTCAGGAGAATGATTTGCCCCTAAAGGCTTCTAAACTTAAAATTTTGATTGCTGAAGATAACCCCATCAATCAAAAAGTGTTTTTACATCAGCTACGCAGTTTTGGCTATGATGCAGATGTCGTAGGCAACGGCAAAGAAGTACTTAATCTCCTAGAATGCATCGACTATGACATCATCCTTATGGATTGCCAAATGCCTGAAATGGATGGATATGAGGCAACTAAAGCCATTCGTCAGCTAGATTCAGAAAAAAGTAAAATTGTGATTATGGCGATGACAGCTAATGCCTTGAAAGAAGATCGCGATCGCTGTATTGCTTGCGGCATGGATGACTATCTCAGCAAACCCATACGCAAAGAAGATGTCGCTCAAAAATTAGCAGAATGGGAGAAAAAGATTTTTGCACAGAATGCGATCGCATCTTCTTCGCTTATCCCTTTTGAGGTCAAAACTACAGCTATTATCGATAATATAAATGTTGATACTAGTACCCTAGAGCCAAATCCTAATAACTCGGAATCTCTGCCATTAATTGACTGGACTTACATAGATAGTATTGCTGATGGTAGCGAAGAGTTTAAAGCTGAAATTCTAGAAACTTTTTTTGAGTCTACTTCAGAAAGTTTAGAGCAACTTGAACAGGCGATCGCTGCTAATAATTACCATGAAATTGCACGAGTTGCTCATTCTATTAAAGGTGCATCAAGTAACTTAGGGATGATTTCCATAGCTGCGATCGCTAATGATTTACAACAAGTTGGGGAAAATCCAAAAGAAGAGAATATGCAAGAGATGTTTAAGGAAATGCAATCTCTATTCTCACAAATTCAAAACTCTCTTTTATCACCCAAATAAATAACTGATGTTACGTGGAACAAAAATCATCCTGACATTTCAATGTCATATTGAAAGAGGGCTTGGAGACCAAACCCCTACATTTTTTGTATAGGTAGGGGCTTGGTCTCCAAGCCCAAAT
>JANNDZ010000180.1:0-25283 GCA_031378395.1 Pseudanabaena sp. OTE_75_metabat_487_sub | reverse complement strand
TGCCAAATTTGTTGTTGTGGATGAAATAACAGAACTAGATCGTTGTTGCTAGGATCGGGCGCAATTTGACGATTTCCTTTGTGGCGATTGCAGGAGGGGCAAGATAAAGCTAGGTTGGCAAATATAGTTTCACCTCCTGTGGAAATTGGTTGAATATGTTCAAACTCAAAAGTAACAGCTGTTAAAAATTCTGCTGTTTTGCAGTAGGCGCAGCATTCATAAAAATGCTCTCGAATTTGTTTTTGTAAATGGATAGCGATGTAGGCGCTCATGCAACTATCCTTTGCTCTGATCTTGTTTGTAAGAGGTTAAGGGTATATCTGGCGCGAGTTTTTAGGATAGTGAGATGATCCACTTTTTCTAGAAGATCATCTAAATCATCAAGTTCACCTTCGGAGAGTGAATTTTCGGTGTTTCTATCGATTAATTGATCTAGGTGATTTTGATCGGTTATGGCTAATTTACAAGTAGCGAGGGCTTTTAGTTCTTCTGCGGTTAAGCCGATGAGATATTCAGGATCTAAAGCAGGGGTGAGTCGAGAATAGGTATCTAAATCTAATACAACGCCGATGCGATCGCCTTGTTCGTTGGTTATGTACTGTACTGTTTCAGGCATAATTTAGTCCCTATTTTCATCAGTAAATTCTTCAAATATTGACTCAAGATCGCGTTTTCCATATATCACTCGAATGATATCAATGCCATCAGTACGCGGATGATAAAACACGATATAATCATCTATTGTAAAACCGCGCAAATTGGCGGCAATCCAAGTGTAGTTTTTGCCCATATTAGGAAAACTAGCAACGAGCTTACATTTTTGGCGAATAGCATCAAATAGATTACTGGCTGCTTTGGGATTAATCTGTCCAATAAATGTGCAGATATCGTCTAGATCTTTGATGGCTATTTTTGAGAAGGAGTAGCTAGACATAATGAATCTTTTTTATTTTTGACTCATCTGTTCTAGTTTGGTTTGTAATTGTTGGAATACTAATTCACCATCAACGACATCGCCTTGTTTAATTTGCTCTGTTCCTTCAGCGATCTTTTTCCTTAGTTCGCTCAACTTTTGTTGTTTAGCTTCATATTCTTCCAAAAGTTGAAATGCAAAAGCTAAGAGAGAATCAACACTCTGATACTTACCACCTTGAAGTTTGGCGCGAATAAAGTTTTCCTGTTCTGGCTTTAAGGCAATGTTCATTTTCCCAATCCTGCGAAAGTTGGAATCAATAGCTGGTATAGCGTAACTATAAGTTTGCATTATATCATGGCGATTATATGGTGCGCTCATGCAATGGTGGCAAGCTGTTGACGATCGCAACTGATTCGACATTTACTCGCGCGATCGCACTTAATGAGGTCAAGGATGTAGCGCGATCGCCTTACTATCTGAGACAATCGGACAAGCGCCAGTATGAATCTATGCCTAAGAAATCTTTTGAAAGCAAATATCCAAATATTTCTCGTTGGGTGAATCAAGAGAATGGAATAATTGAGATTGGCTGGAGAGATGATGGCTATTCCAGTGCGTTTGTTCGTGCTTTTGATATTGGTGGAACCTTTTGGGAAGGTGAGGATGAATATGAGTCAATGGATGATGCGCTTTTGGCTTTGGAGAGTGGTGTGCAGATCTGTATGAGGGAGATTCATGGGGACTCATGGGAGAGTGTGTAATTTTTAGCTTTTTTTGTTTAGAAAGTGATCGCAGTTTTTTTTAGTCAGAGGAAAGGTAATTTTACAAAGTTGTTGCGTTGTAACATTTGGTCAAAAATAGCAACAACTTTGTAACTGGGGGCTTTACTTTTTGCCTGACGATGGGCGATCGAGGATAACGCGAATCAGGACGGCAAGAGCAAGAATTGTCCAGAAAATCGGATCGCGGACAAAAGCGAGATTGGCGCTTGCAGGTACGCTATCGACTTGGGCGATCGCTTGAGTTGTGACCTGTTTTTGAACTTGTACTTGATTTGGGGCTGACATAATTAAAAAACCTCTGTGATTTGAATAAAGCTATCATCACTCGAAATTCTTAAAAGCAAGTCAGAGTATAGTGTTAGACTCATGTTAGCTTCATGTTAGGGATGCGATCACATGGCAAAGCCAACATATACCGCTTCGATTGTGGGTAAGGAAAAAGCAAATGCAGCTTTTAAACGCTCAAGCAAAACACAAGAGTATGTTGCTGGTACTTCTGGTACAACGCGCCAACTAGTTAGCAATTTTTTAAAAGGGCTTAGTGTTGAGCAGCCAAAATTTATTGCTATCTGTAAGGCGCTTGAACTGAAATGGCAGGAAATTGCAGAGCTACAAGAAAGTGAAGTTACAGACAATAGCAACCTACAAAAGCTAGAACTTTTAGTCATAGAGGTGAGGCAAAAAATTGCAGATGTTGTGATAGAGGGATGTGGGACGATGCGCGTGTTAGACATGACGCAATCTGTCGATCTTGATCAGATTTATACCGATGTGAATATTCTCGAAAAGGTTTCTAGTAAAGATCGTGTAAAGCCTAACGAAGTTTTACCAAATAGGAATAAAGAAGATTTTGATCGCTGGATGATGGGAAAAAACAAGGAACGTATTGCTGGATTAGAGGCAGTTGAAACCCATAAAAAGCTGATGGTGTTAGGAAAACCGGGATCGGGGAAAACTACATTTTTGAAATATTTAGCGATATCTTGCCTCAATGGAAAGTTTCATAGTGAACTTGTACCAATTTTTATAACGCTTAAGACTTATTCCGAAGCTAAGGGGTCTCCCTCATTAGAGGAATATATTTTAGATGAATTGCAACATCTCAAAGTTACAAAGGAAGAAGCAGAACTCTTGCTAGACAATGGAAAAGCTTTGATCTTGCTGGATGGTTTGGATGAAGTTAAGGATGAGCATGATGACCGAGTGAGGCAAGACATCGAAACTTTTTCGATACGTCTGCTCAAAAATCGGTTTGCAATCACCTGTCGGATTGCCGCAGAAGGTGAGGCATTTGAGAGGTTTACTGATGTGGAGGTTGCTGATTTTGATGATAAACAGATTAGGATATTTATAAATAAATGGTTTTCGGGAAAAGATCAAACAAATGTAGAAATTTTGTTAGAAAAGCTAAGCAATAATCAACCTGTAAAAGAATTGGCAAAAACGCCTCTATTACTGACGCTGATATGCTTTTTATTTGAAAATTGTAACGATTTACCTGCAAAGCGGTCAGATCTCTATAAGGAAGGCTTAGAGGTACTGATGAAAAAGTGGGGAGCTAAGCGTAAAATTGAACGAGATCATGTCTATACGAATCTTTCCCTCCAAAGCAAACAGGATATGTTAGGACAGATTGCTTTAAGGGGATTTGAGCAAAGTGAGTATGTCTTTCAAAAAGAGGATTTACAAAGACAAATAGAACGTATTTGCAACTTACCTAATTCGGATGATAGTGAAGATATGTTAAAGGCGATCGAGTATCATCATGGTTTGTTAGTAGAGAGGGCAAGAAATATTTATTCCTTTTCCCATTTAACTTTTCAGGAATATTTTACGGCGCGAGAAATTGACAGAAAGAAGCATTTTGAAATATTGGTACAGAATATTTCTAATCCAAGATGGAAGGAAGTATTTTATCTGACTTCGGAAATATTGAGGCGAACGGATAGATTTTTACAGTTAATGAAAGAGCGAATTGATGGAACACTAGCGAAACATGAAAAACTACAAACATTTCTCGAATGGACAAATCAAAAAACGAATTCTCTTCAATTTAGCTATAAATCTGTTTCTATGAGAGCTTTTTATGCTTATATTGCTTTTTGCGCTTGCAACCTCGGTATTTCCCACACGCTCGATCTTGCTCGCGAACTTGATTTTTCTCTCAACCGTGCTCTTACCATCAACCGTGCTCTTGACCATACTCGATCTATCGACCTTGATCTTGCACGCTCCATTGATCTCAACCGCATGATTACCTTCGATATCAACTACGCGATTACCCTCGATATCGCTATTGAGATTGGTGATGATATCTTGCAACAAGTACTGCAAAAACTTAAGAATCAGTTACCTAAAGACTTAGATAAATCATCTAAATGGTGGGAAAGCAATGGAGAGAAATGGAGGAATAAATTGCGTCAAGTTTGGATAGATCGCCGCAATATAGGTCACGATTGGCAATTTACTAAAGAACAGGTAGAACTTCTCAATCAATATTACGCAGCTAATCTTCTCCTTGTCGAGTGCATGAACCGCAGCGATGTCAGCGTCCAAGTCCGAGAAGAAATTGAATCGACTCTCTTACTCCCAATCTCGTCAATACCTAACATTGAGCTATAGATCTCTTCGATACAACTTACAGCAATTATCAGTGATTTAATAGTTTTCTTAGCTTTTTAACAAAATACTCTGGATAGAAGACTTTATTTGAGCGATCGCATTGCAGATATGCCGATATGCGATCGCTGATGATTGTAGAAACTTAGTTTATGGAAAATAACGATAAACTTCCTTACGGTGCAAAACACGAACAAAAGCTACAACTTCCCCTTCTACAAATAATCCAACACGATAATCCCCCACACGAATTCTATAAAAATCTTCATGTCCTTGAAGCAATTTAATATTGCGTATTTCTGACAAAGCATTTGCTAATTCCACCTCTTCGACAACTTTTTGAATACGTTTCAGAACTTTACTATCTTTAAGATTTTTCAAATCCTGTTTAAAAGTTTTGCGAAATTCAACCTGCATAATTACCGCTCAAACAACTCAAATATTTCATCTCTTCCCACATTCTCACTATCTTTTCCCTCAGCGATCGCCTTTGCCATCGCCACCTCTTCCATCGCCTCATAAAACAAATCGAGAATCCAGCTACGCTCTTGTATTAATAACTCGTGCAAGGCTTCCTTGAGCAAAGGTTTTAGCTCTTCTACCTGTAAATTCAACATAAGTATCTATATGTATAAGTTAGAATCTATGACTTAATCATAGACTAAATGACAGAGTGATCGCAGTTTAGTTGATTTTCGCAGGGGCGATCGCATTGTAGATGTGGTGATAGGCGATCTAGAAAATACCCTCATAAATATCTGCCATCGTTAGCGATAGATTTATCGAATTTAAGACTAAAGTATCCTCACTTCCCAAAACTTCCATTGTCCAATCCCCTTGCAAATCTTGACGATAAACCTCTACTTTAATTTCATTTTGAGAAACTAAAACATATTCCTGCAAACTACCAATCGTTTGATAATTAACCAGCTTTTCGCGGCGATCGCTTACCTCCGTACTAGGTGACAACACCTCAAAAATCACACAAGGGTAATTCACAAAATACTTATCCCGATCTTTAGGGCTGCAAGTAATCAGCACGTCGGGATAATAAAATATCGTCTTATTTTGATTAGCAGCCTTAAACTTGACCTTCATATCTGACATAAAAACATCGCAAGCCCCACCCCGCAATTGAGAACGTAACCAACTTGCAATATTTAAAGTAATGATATTGTGAGCCTTACTCCCCCCAGCCATCGCAAAAATCTGACCACCTAAATACTCATGGCGAACTTCACTCTTACACTCAGCTTCTAAATATTCCGCAACTGAGAAAATATGAATCGGCGATCGCATAATTTTTGTAACTTGAGCATGACAACTATCATATCACCTTAAAATTTACGATACCAGAGAGAGAAGGCTTGCTCAATAGTCTAGATAGAAGACTTTGATTTGAGCGATCGCACAGTTGATGTGGTGATATGCGATCGCGCTGCATTAACTCCCTATTTTTGCCCCAACTAACAACAACCTTTTGATCCACGCCCGACAGTTTAACTTTAGCTAGCAAATCAAGACTTGATGTAACCCTAGACATACTAAAATGACACCGAGAAGAAATTTCAATATTTCTTAATCTCTATGCATTCCATCGTTAAATTTATATTCTAGACAAACCCAAGGTCAAAAAATCTATGGTCGCAACCCCTAACACCACTAACACAGCCACTCCCGCCTTCTGTGAAGGCATTCAGTACTTTGGCGAACCGTTGGAGGGGTTCGACGAGCTAGGACTTGTCCCAGTCCTTAGCCCAGAAAAATCTGGCGTTACCGATCCTAGCGATCGCAAGGCTGTCTTTCAAACCTTATTGGCGGCTGACGCTCTGCGCTATCTCACCTTACAAGTCACAGCTAGCAAAGCATCAGGACACCCAGGAGGATTTGCCAGTAGCGCTGAAGCCGTGGCTGCCTTTTATATGCTGGGTCACAAGAACATGCCCACAGAAGTTGGACACCACGCCCCTGGTTACTACAGCGCCATGTTTCTCGATCGCTCTCTCGAAGACATGGGCATCAGCACAGTAACGCAAATGCGCGATCGCTATCGTGAAAAACATGGCTTGCTCGGTCACTTGTCAGGATTCATTCCAGGGATTCTCGCGCCTGCTGGCCCCCTTGGACAAGGACAACATTTTGCGATGGCAGCAGCCCTGTTGCATCGCGACAAGCTTTTCCCAGTGACAATGGGTGATGGTGGTATGGGTGAACCCTATCCAATTAGCTCGATCGCCCATTTTCATACTGCCTATCCTGAAGTTACGAATTTTATTCCAATTCTGGTTTGGAATGGCTATAGCCAAGAACATCACAGCATGGTTTCCACAAAGACCAATGCGGAAATGATTGCTTTCTGGAAAGGGAACGGCTTTGATGAAGTGATTCTTGTTGACGCGAAGGATTTTGACGATCGGAATCAACCAGAAGCCTATGTTGATAGCACCGCTTTCTCTTTCAAACAACGCTTAGCTTTTACGGAAGCAGTTCTTGTCGGTGTGGACAAAGCCGCGAAACTAGCCTTTGGGGGCAAGCTGACTGTATTTATCATCAAACAACTTAAGGGCGCTGGAGTTCATGCACGCGGTGCAAAATCCCATAACCTCTATGCTCATCACACCCTTGAGAATCCTGATGTAGTAGCTGGCTTGAAATCCCGTGCACTTAATCCCGAAGCATGGCAAACCGTTCGCACCAATTTAGAATGGGCTGGCGGTGGTTCTTCTTCCAAAACTGCGGTTACAGAATCAGTACTAGCATTAACAGATTTGGGAACTTTGCCCTTAGAAGAATATGCTGCTGGGGAAGCCAAGATTTCCACAACAGCGATGGGGCGTTTAGTTGGCTATGTCGGGCAAACCGATAAGCGCTACATTGTCACTAATGCTGATGGAAATGAAGCTTCAGGAATTGCGAATATCAACCAAGCTCTGAAAATCAATCACCCCACTGAGGATAAACTTTACTTTCAGGGCCCTGGTGGACAGGTCTATGAACCATTGAGCGAAGATGCTTGTGCAGGCTTGGCGGTTGGCTTGGCGCTGATGGGTAGCCGTACCCTTTGGTGTTCCTACGAATCCTTTGCGATTAATGGACTTCCGATTTGGCAAACAGTTACTCAGGCAATGGCAGAGCTGCGCCGCCCTACACCTGCAACTGTATGCTTATTTACCGCAGGAGCTTTGGAGCAAGGTCGCAATGGCTGGACACACCAACGACCTGAAATCGAAGGCTACTTTGCTTCAATGATGCGTAATGGAAATATATTCCCACTCTTCCCTCTTGATGCAAATAGCATTCAAGTTTGCTATGACTGGGCGCTGAAGGCAGTGAATAAGGGTGTTGTGATTACCGCCAGCAAATCACCTTTGCCAATCCGTACTACCTTTGAGCAGAACCGTAAGGCTCTTGAAGATGGCGCAATTACTTTGCAAGAAACCGCAGGTAATAAAAAAGTGGTCTTCGCTGTCATCGGTGACATGATGTTGATGCCTGTGTATGAAGCAGCGCAAAAACTCGCAGAACAAGGAATTGGTTCCAAAATTGTCTCCATTGTCAGTCCTCGTCGCCTCTATCGTCCAACCGATGTGGCATGGGATACTTGCTCAGAGCCAGATGGAAAGTTCTTGAGCGATGCTGATTTTGAGTCTTTCTTTGGTGGTGATGCTTTGATTGGTGTCGTCGGTGGCGCTTCAGCAATGCTGGAACCTGTAATGCTCCGCAGTAATAGCAAGCGCGATGTCTTCTCATGGAAGCGTGGCGAAACGACTGCATCCGCTGGTCAGTTGTTTGATTTCAATGGCATGAATGCTGATGCGATCGCAAGTCGCGCCAAGCAGTTGATTAGCTAATCTTAAAAATAAGGCGTGCGAAGCACGCCTTATTTTTAATTTTGTAGATAAATTTTTTCAATTTCCAATGCGGGTAGAGGCTTGTTAAATAAATAGCCTTGCCCATATTTACAACCAACTTTTTGCAGCCATTCAAGCTGCTCCTTTGTTTCAATCCCTTCCGCAATCACTGCTAAACCGAGTTGATCGCTAAGCGAAATGATGGTATCTACGACATGGTAGTTACGATTTTCGGTTTGGATTTGACTGACAAAAGAGCGATCAATTTTGAGGTTATCCACAGGAAAGCGATGGAGATAACCGAGAGAAGAATAGCCAGTTCCAAAATCATCAATACTGATTTGAATATGACGCGATCGCAATTCTTTGGTAAGTGCGATCGCAGTTTCAGCACTATCCATAATCGCACTTTCAGTAATTTCTAATTTGATATTGGCAGGATTAACTTTAGTTTCGGCAAGAATGCGATCGATATCAGCAAGGAGCGTCGCGCAAGAAAATTGTCGCACTGAGAGATTGACACTCATAGTTAGCTCTGTCCATCCTTGCTGTTGCCATACATAAAGCTGCTCACAAGCTTGTTTAAACACCAACATTCCCACAGGTACAATTAAGCCTGTTGTTTCCATCGAAGGAATGAATTCGGCAGGGGAAACCATGCCTCGCTCCGCACTCCGCCAACGCACTAACGCTTCAAATCCTACTAGTTTTTGGTCTTGCAACTGAATGATTGGTTGATAATAGAGAATGAACTCTTGCTGCTCTAGCGCCCGCTGAAGATCATTTTCGAGAATTAGACGATTGAACATAGTGAGATGCATTTGGCGATCAAAGATTTGATGACTATCTTTACCGCGCAATTTCGCTTGATACATGGCTGTGTCTGCATCTTGCAATAGTTCTTCAGCTTGGCAATCGCTATTTACCCCTAGGGCAATTCCCATGCAAACCGTAATAAAAATTTCACAATTTGCTACCACGAAAGGTTGCGTAAAACTTTGAAGAATCTTTTGAAGAAATGGCTCTATACAGCTTTCTTCTTCAATCTGATGTAGCAAGAAACAAAATTCATCGCCACCCATCCGCGCCAGTAAATCATTGGAGCGGAGATGCTGCTGTAAACGTTGGGCGATCGCAATTAATAATTGATTGCCAACAGCATGACCAAAGGAACCATTCACTAATTTGAATTGATCACAATCTATATAAACCAAAGCGAGGGATGATTCTCCTGCTTGTAAACTCTCTTTTAATTCTTGAACTAAGAATGCTCGACTCGGTAACTTAGTGAGCGCATCCTCTAAAAGCATATTTTGCAATTGGGCAGTACGCTTTTGCACCATTGCTTCTAATTGGGTATTAAAGATTGCTAATTGTTGATATTGCTGGTGAATGCGGATCATTGAGCGCACTCTTGCCGTTAGCTCTAAACGATTGACAGGTTTACTAATAAAGTCGTCAGCGCCAGCAAATAAGCATTGGGCAAGATCTTTTTTGGTGGTTAAGGCTGTAACTACAATAATTGGTACAGCGCTCCATTTTGGCATCGCTTTAATCCGCCGACAGACCTCAATGCCATCCATATCTGGCATCATTACATCTAACAAAATTAGATCGGGTTGAAATGCTTCTAGATAGGCGATCGCATCTTTACCACTAGCCGCATAATGCAAATGATAGTCTTGATTTTCCTGCTCAAAGTCTTCACTGGTACTTAGGAGCGTTTCAATGACATCAAAATTATCAGGTTCATCGTCAACGACTAGGATTGAAGGTTTGTTCATGAGAATTAATTGAGGAATAATAGAGGATTAAGAATTAGTTCGTAGAGTGGGCAATGCCCACCTTACTGATTTTTGGCTAATTGAGAACTAAAAATTTTTGAATAATTTGTGTTAATTGCCTCAGCTTAACAGGTTTACTCAAGTATTCATTAGCTCCTGCGGCAAGACAATGCTCTATATCATTTTCCATGGCTAGAGCCGTGAGGGCAATAATTGGCACATGACTGAGGCTTGGAATTTGGCGAAGCTGTTTTGTAGCTTCTAAGCCATCCATCACGGGCATTTGAATATCCATCAAAATTAAATCAGGTTTTGAGGTCTGTGCCAAGGCGATCGCTTCTAGTCCATTTTGAGCTACCACAATTTTATAGCCTTTAGCCGTTAAGTAGCTAGAAATTGTCATGGTGTTAAGTTCATTGTCTTCTACTAGCAAAATTGTATAGGAACGGCTTTGTGTGTTCTGGTTGAATTCAGAAGTGGTTTCGGTCTGATTGATAATGGATGGCAATACCTGAGTAGATGCTGTATAGGGAAGTGCAATTGTAAAGCAGCTACCCACACCTATTGCACTGGTTAACATGACTATACCACCATGCATTTCCACTATGCGTTTCACTAGCGCTAACCCCAATCCTGTACCCTGATATTGACGATTAAGAGCACTATCGATTTGAATGAAAGGCTGAAATAGCTTGCTAATATTCTCTGGAGAAATGCCGATACCTGTATCGATAACTGAAAAGTAAAGATAGCTCGATCCTGTCAGTTCGGCTTTGGTGCTCACGATCGCAGGAGATGGATTAGAAGAGGCTTGATTACCTAAAGAGCGTGGATGATTACTAACCTCTAGGGTAATGCGTCCACCATCTGGAGTAAATTTGACAGCATTATTAAGCAAGTTGATCAAGACTTGGCGAATACGTCTTTCATCGACATTTAATTCAGAAAGATTGGGTGCGATTTTTGTTTCTAACTGGA
The DNA here is from genome assembly GCA_031378395.1 of Pseudanabaena sp. OTE_75_metabat_487_sub. Classification (GTDB taxonomy): domain Bacteria; phylum Cyanobacteriota; class Cyanobacteriia; order Pseudanabaenales; family Pseudanabaenaceae; genus Pseudanabaena. The sequence continues at coordinate 14,353 of JANNDZ010000180.1, read as the reverse complement.
TACTTTTTTTGAGGGCTTGCTGCTTGACAAAAGGAAGGCAGGATTGACAGAGAAATTCGACAGGGACATTGGAGTATTCTAGATCAATTTGTCCAGATTCTATTTTAGCGACATCGAGAATGTCATTAATGAGTTCCAATAGATGCGATCCACTACGTTCAATAGTTTGCAGAGCTTTAATTTGAGAACCAGTAACTTTGCCAAAAATCTGCTCTTGCATTCCCTCAGTCATCCCCAGAATCGCATTAAGCGGGGTGCGGAGTTCATGGCTCATATTAGCCAAAAATTCATCTTTTAGTCGGGTAGCACGCGCAAGTTCTTCATTGGATACTGCCAGCTTTTGGTTAATTTCGGTGAGGTGTTGCTGAGTTTTTTGCCGATCGCGAAGTTCTTGTTGCAACTTTTCAAACAAATCAGCTTGTTGAATGGCGATCGCTAACTGATTCGCAATTTGTTGGAGTAAATTGATTTCCCATGTCTGCCAATTGCGAGGGCGATCGCATTGATGCACGATCAGCAATCCCCAGAGGATATCATTTTGAATAATCGGCACAACGAGTTTGGCTCTAACCTGTATTTCGACAAGAAACTCTGCTAGACAGGGTAATACATCACTCGGTTGGGCTTCGCGATCGCTGAGGGCAAATATTCGACCTTTAATGTAGCGATCGTAATTAACTTGGGGAAAAACTTCTTCAGGAAAAGTAATATCTAAAACTGGCTGCCATTGGGGTAAAACAGATTCAGCTATGGCAGCGCCTGTTCCGTCAGGAAAGACTCGATAGACTAGCACCCGATCTGACTTTAAAACCTGATGAACTTGTTGCACCGTGGCTTGCAGAATCTCAGGCAAATTCAAGGTTAGGCGAATTCGTTGAGTAATTGCGGCAAGTAATTTTTCCCGATCAACCTGTTGGCGAATCAATTCCTCAGCTTGCTTGCGATCGCTAATATCCACTACCACAAAGATACATTCGTCATCGGAGAGCAGCGCCAGTCCAACGAGCACATGAACAGAATGCCCATCCTTGTGATAATAGACTTTTTCCCAAGGCGCAATCACCCGACTAAGTCCTAGATGCTGGATGGCATGGCGATCGATTGGCAGATATTCGGGAGGGGTAATATTTTCCCAGCTAATTTGCTTAGCGTTCAGCTCTTCTCTGGTATAGCCAAGCATTTCCAAGAAGCGTTCATTAGCATCGCTAATCTGACCGTTCAAGTCAGTAAACATCATCCCCACGATGTCTGATTCAAATATACGCCGAAACCGAGTTTCACTTTTCTTTAGAGCTAATTCTGCCTGTTTCCGTTCAGTTTGATTGCGGACAATGAGCAGCACCTCGTCATCACTAATCGGCACAATCCGTACTTCTTCAAAAACTAGGCGATCGCCTCGATATAACTGATGCTCATAAACCTGTAATTCCCCTGTAGTGATTGCTTGTGCGATCATCTCTAACTGCTGTTTTAATAGATCAGGAGGCAATACTTCTGACAAATGTTGCTGAATTGGTAAAAACTTTTGTTCTTGCCCATGCGCAGTGATATATTCCAAGCATCTACCATCGCGTGACACCCGCAGCAATAAATCAGGAATAGCCTCGATCATTGCACGCATATGGGATTCGCTGCTGAGAAGAGCTTTAGTCCTTTCTTCGACTTTAATTTCTAGGGATTGATTGAGTTCGATGAGTTCTACTTCTACTTTTTTGCGCTCAATTAATTCTTCCTGTAGCTGTTGATAGGTTATAACTTGTTGATTTTCTAATAACTCATTGCGACTTTCCAACAAAGATATCTTTTCTGCCTCTAGACGCATCACCTTTTGCTCTAGAACCTCTGCTAAATTGTAAAGTTCGATTGGATTAAGCGCTTGTAGTAAGTTGGTTTGGGTGATAATCCCCAAAAGTTCTCCTTCTTTGCCGACTACAGCAATACGACTAATTAAGCGCTGCTCCATGATTTTATGTACCATCCACAGCGAATCTTCTGGTCTGACTGTAAAGAGCGGACTACTCATCATTGCTTCCGCAGTCCAACTTTCTAGGTTTAAGCCTAAGGCTTGAAACTGGACAATGTCTCGCTCAGTCAAAATTCCCACAGGCACTTGCAAACAATGATCTTGTTTTAACCTAGTTTCTACGATAATCACGGAGCTAACGCGATAGTGAGCCATCAATTGGGCGATTACCAGCATTGATTCTTCGGGTGCGGCGCAGATCACTTCACGAATCATTACTTCATTCACTAGCCGTAAGCGCAGCAAATTGATCGGTCGAGAGGTTTGACGTAAACTTTCATAGGTCACAAGTCCCACTATGTGCTCGCTATCATCCACAATTGGCAAATGACGGATTTGGTACTGCTGAATGAGATTAATCGCAAAAAACAAATCAGTAAAATTAGACTCTTGCAGAGTGAGTACAGGACGAGACATGACTTCTAGTACTGTAAGAATGTCTAAAGGGAGTTGCTCAGCGCTTAGACGCACTATGTCTCGCTCGGTGACGATACCTACTACCTGTTCATTATCTACAACCAGCACACAACTCGATCTCACTTCTATATCCAGTTGAGATGATTGATTGTCTGAGGTTTTAGCAATAGCACATTGCGATCGCATCCCACTCATTTGCGCGATCGCTTCCAACACCTTGGATTCAGGCGAAACAATAATAGGATTACGAATAATCGCTGATGTTAGTTCTAATTGAGCAGGGGAATTAAACATAAATTTATGAGGATCTGTTCTCAACCAGAATGGAACTAGGATCGGAGCGGCAAAGAAATATTTACGGTTGTCTGCTGTTGATAAATGCTATTAATCGCAAAAATCCCCCCAGCTAATTCAACAATCTTTTTGACAATTCTTAATCCTAAACCAATACCTTGCTGCTCATAGGTTTTACGCTCAAATTGCACAAAAGCATCAATGCGATCGACTTGTTCTTTGGTCATACCTCGTCCTAGATCATGCACTGACAAATTAAACATACTATCCACCACTTGGCTATTTATTTTAATGATCGTCCCTGACGAGGAGAACTTTACAGCATTATCAACTAATTCATGGAGAATCGTCAAAAGATATCGATCCGATAGGGCAATCACTGCGTCCTCAAGGTCAAAGATAAGATCCTCATCACCACGTTTAAGCTTGTGCACATAGGATTTCAATGTAGATGCGACTTCGACGCTAGAGAATTTAGTATGCGCAGTTTTAAAGGATTGTTGACGACTTGGAGATGACTCTAACTCTAAGTAAAGCAGAAATTTTTTGGTTAAACTTTCTAAGCGCTGCGCCGAATCATCAACCCATCCTAACATTTCTCGGATTTCGTTAATATCCATGTTCTCAATATCTTCTTTTAGCAAAGAAATTGTGCCCATAATGCCATTTAGAGGCGTATTTAGCTCATGGGACATTCTCGAAGACAAAGTGCCGCGTAGTTCATTGAGAGTACTTTCGAGGATATTAATCGTATTTGATTGAATCTGAGAGAGGGATTGAATATTATCATACTGCTGCTTGATTCTCAGCATTGAATGCACCCTCGCTCGCATTTCAACACTATTAATTGGTTTACTAATAAAATCATCGGCTCCAGCATTTAGACAATTAGCTAGATCAGACTTAGAATTTAATGCTGTCACCATAATGATGGGGACAATTTGCCATTCAGGATTCGCTTTAATCCGCTTACAGACTTCTATGCCATCCATCTCTGGCATCATCACGTCCATCAAAATCAGATCGGGTTGAAATGTCTCAAGACTTGCGATCGCACTTTTACCATTGGCAGCGTAATGCAATTGATAATTCTGTTCGCTCAAGAGCGTCTCAATCACATCAAAATTATCGGGTTCATCATCAACAACTAAAATAGAAAATGTATTTGTCATGAATTTTTATCCACATAATCCTCTAAATAAGCAATAACCAAAGGATAACTTTGATCAAGCTCTAGTACTAGGCGATCGCAGCCATCTAATAGCTGACTACGTCCTGCAACTTCTAATTTAAAAAGCGTCTCAGCAAATGCTCTAGCGCCAATCATCCTACTACTCCCCTTTAAAGTATGAGCGACATATTCTATTTGCGAAGCGTCTTGATCTAATACAGCTTGATGAAGCTTAGTTAGTAAGCTGGGACATTCTTCGTTTAAAAATAGATTAATCATCCGTTTAGGCAAATTAAGAGAAACTTTCTCAATCTCTCTAAGCGCATGACTATCAAAGTCTGTACTCATCTCATCTGTAGATGATTGTATTTCAATTTCTGGTGAACTATTACCCCAACGCTCAATTATTCTTTGTAAAGTATCAAAAGATACGGGCTTGCTAATATAGTCATCCATCCCCGCATCTAAACACATTTCGCGATCGCCTTGCATGGCGCTAGCAGTCATGGCAATCAAGGTCGGGCGCGAAGGACTAGTTGATAGTTTTGACCATTCCTGCACAATATACGTAGCAGTTTCTAATCCATTTAGACGTGGCATTTGGACATCTAAGAACACAATATCGAAAGCATTACTTTTCAGCGCATCAATTGCCTCTACGCCATCATTGACAATGATTGGTGCATAACCCATCTTACTGAGCATCGCCAAAACCATCTCTTGATTAATTAAATTATCCTCCGCAACCAAAATATTTAGCGGTAGTTGCGATGCAAGCGCAATACTAGGCGGCTGAGCTTGACGCAACATACTTCTCCTTTCATAGGGGGGCATGACCTGAGGTCGTTCATTTGTAACCGAGACTGGCAAAGTGAATGAGAAAGTAGAACCTTCGCCTAGAGAGCTTTCTGCCCATATATGACCTCTCATCATTTGCACTAGTTTTTGACAAATCGCTAGCCCCAATCCAGTGCCACCATACTGACGCGCAGTAGCGATCGATGCTTGAGTAAAGGGTTGAAATAGCTTTTGGATCTGTTCAGGCGAAAGACCAATTCCTGAATCTTGCACCTCAAAAAGTAGTGTTATCTCTTCCTCTGACTGGGCTTGTGGCGATACATATGGCGATACCGACAGACGAACTGCTCCTGCGTGAGTGAATTTGACAGCATTGTTCGCTAGATTCAGCAAGATTTGACGCAGCCTGATCGGATCACCCAGAATATATGCAGGTGCTTTTGCATCAATCTGGTAATGCAATTCAATTCCTCTTGTCTCAGCTTGTTGGCTCAGGAGCGCACAGGTATACGCAATCATTCCATGCAAATCAATCGGTAGATTTTCAAATAAAAGTTTTTGGGATTCAAGTTTGGAGAAATCGAGGATGTCATTAATTACAGTTAAAAGTATTTCGCCGCTGGTTTGAATGGATTGGACAAACTTATTTTGTTCTTGATCTAGGGAAGTAGTTGTTAATAACTCAGTCATTCCTAGAACCCCATTGATGGGGGTACGGATTTCATGGCTCATCATTGCCAAAAAATCCGACTTAACTCGTAAAGCCGACTCGGCAACTTCTTTGGATTCTTGGAGGTTGATTTCGTAATTTTTGCGATCGGTTATGTCACGAAACCTCCAGACAAATCCCCAAAAACGACCATTAGGGGAAGTCACTGAACTACTAAAATATTCATAGGTAAGTTCATTGATCACCAACTCGCCATGAGTAACTTGCTCTGGCTCGTCGTAGGTTTCTTCTAAGATTTTGGTAATGGCTGGAGGGAAGCTTGCTGTTTGCAGTAACGGTAACTCCTGCGGTTTAGTAGTAGTCGCAATAGCTTTGATATCGCAGATTTCACACATTTTTTGGTTATATGCGACCAATCGTCCCTGTTCATCTACAGCAATAATGCCCTCTAGACTAGCTTCGAGTTGAGCATGAATCAGCGCATTAGAGCGTTCTAACCGATCATGCTGCTCTTTAATGCGTAACATGGAGCATACTCGGGCTCGAAACTCCAGAGAGTTTAAGGGTTTACTGATAAAGTCGTTGGCTCCTGCATTCAGGCATCTTGCCAAGTCTTCTTTAGAGTTAAGCGCCGTAACCATAATAATTGGCACGGCTTGCCACTTTGGTAAAGCTTTAATTTTTTTGCAAACCTCAATGCCGTCCATAACTGGCATCATGACATCTAGCAAAATTAGATCTGGCTGAAAAGTGTCGAGATAGGCGATCGCATCTTTGCCACTAGCAGCATAGTGCAACTGGTAATCTTGATTGTTCAAGATAGTTTCGATTACATCAAAATTATCAGCTTCATCGTCAATGATTAAAACAGATGCTAGATTCATTGCCTATCTTCTTAAATCGCTAAAAATTGATGGATAGTATTCACAGGCTGCTTTAGCTTAACAGGTTTCGCGATATATTCATTCGCTCCTGTGGCGATACCGCGATCATGATCGCCTGTAATTGCTCAAGCCTTCAGCACAATAATCGGAACGTCAACTTCAGATTAAATACCTCGGTGAATGGGAATTAGAATACAACCATTACTGACTAATCAAATACTCTTTTATCATATTAATCGTTTCTTGGGGATGGCTCATATGTGGACAATGCCCTGTTGCTTTCATTAATCTTAGAGTGCTCTGGGCTAGATGACGGTGCATATATTCTCCTACTGCGGTTGGAGCGATCGCATCCTCAGTACATTGCATGATTAATGACGGTAAGGTTACTTTAGCTAGGTCTTGTCGGTTATCAGAGTAAAAGGTAGCTCTAGCAAAGTCACTAGCAACCAGGGGATCGGTTGAGCAGAAGCTAGTTTCTAGTTCTTGAGTTAGCTCAGGGCGATCGCTATTTTGCATAACCATTGGCGCTAAAAAGCTTGCCCAGCCGATGTAATTTTTTTCCATAACATCAAGTAAGTCTTCAATGTCTTTGCGCTCAAAGCCACCAAAATAATCAGGTAGATCGTTGATGTAGCAAGGAGATGGGGCAATTAGAATCAATTTCTCAAACAAGGCAGGTGCTTGAATCGATGCCAAAATACCAATGATGCTACTGACTGAATGCCCAACAAAATTCACCTTGCTTAGCTCTAGGGCTTGGCAAATATCAATAATATCCTGCACATAACCCTGCAAATCTCGATAACGCTCGGCGCTATAGGCTCCTAAATCGGACTTGCCCGACCCCACATAGTCAAATAAAATAATTTTGTAATCAGCCGCGAAAGCTGGGACGACAAACCGCCACATATTTTGATCGCACCCAAATCCATGAGCAAATAACATAGGCTGGGAGCCTTGCCCGATTACGCTCACATTGTTCCGTTTTAGAATATTTTGGATCATTACTCCTAAACTCCAAATTTCAAGTTTATCAAATAGCAATTATTTACCCCCTTTAATTTCCCCTTGCAAAGGGGGAAACCAGAAATTCAGTTCCCTCCCCTTTGCAAGGGCAGAGTTAGGGTGGGGTAATTTCCTTAGTTAAATTAAGACTTTTTGAATCATTGTGACTAGTTCTTTTAATTTTATGGGTTTAGTCAGATACTCATTTGCCCCAGCGACAAGGCAACGATCGCGATCATCTGCCATCGCTAGAGCCGTCAGAGCGATAATCGGAACATTGACTAGACTCGCAATTTGCCGAATTTGTTTCGTAGCTTCTAATCCATCCATTAATGGCATTTGCACATCCATCAAGATCAAATCAGGTCTGGCCGACAAAGCGATCGCGATCGCCTCCTCTCCATTTTTGGCTAACACAATGCGATAGCCTTTTGCCGATAGATAACTAGAAATCGTCATGATATTAGCTTCATTATCTTCAGCGATCAAGATCAACGGAACCTGTGATTTGCCTGTGGTTTGAGCGCCCAGTTGTGAGGTCGTAGCTGTTTGATCCCTGTCGGGCATTTCAGGAGAGAACGCAACATCGGTAGCATAGGGTAACTCTATAGAGAAGCGACTACCTACACCAAGTTCACTAGTTAAACCCACCTTGCCACCATGCAGTTCCACCATTTGCTTAACTAGAGAAAGCCCCAAACCTGTACCTTCATATTGGCGATTTAACGCACTGTCAATTTGGACAAAAGGCTTAAATAGTTTTTGGATGTTTTCGGCGGCGATGCCAATACCCGTATCAATTACCTCGATTTTCAAGTATTCCTTTACTTCTTCTTTGGTTGCTTCTTGGAAAGAAGTGATCGACCGAAGACGGCTAACCTCTAGGGTGATACTTCCTTCCGTAGGTGTGAATTTCACAGCATTGCTAAGGAGATTAATCAAAGCCTGCCGAATGCGTCGTTCATCCACCAACAGATCTGGCAAATTCGTTTGAATTTTAGTATGAACTTGGATGCGTTTTTGCATAGCCTGTTGTCTAATAAACGTCAGACTAGATTGACAAAGGTGATTGACCGAAGTGATTGCACAGTCAAGTTCAATTTGTCCAGCGGCGATTTTGGAAAGATCAAGAATGTCATTGATTAGTTCCAATAGGTGAGAGCCGCTAGACTCAATAGCTTGTAGGGCTTTTAGTTGCCGATCGCTAATTTTACCGAATACTTGCTCTTGTAAGCCTTCAGTCATTCCCAAAATTGCATTGAGAGGAGTGCGAAGTTCATGACTCATGTTAGCCAAAAATTCATCTTTAAGTCTTGTGGCGCGGGCTAATTCTTGATTTGTTCGTTGCAGTTGGGCTTCTGCTTGTTTGCGATCGCTAATATCTCGAATAAAAAAGACTACTTCATCATTTCCACAGGGAGCAACCCGAATCTCCTCATAACGACATTGATCGCCAACCTCAATTTGCTGCTCATAAATTTGGACAGTCTGTGTAATGAGTGCTTGCTGAAGAGCTTCGTATTTGCGTTCTGCGTAAATTGTCGAAGTAGGTATAGGAAAAGTATCATGAATATTTTTTCCAATTAGTTGCTGAGGATCAACGAGGTGTCCACCTTGAGGTGACACCATAAAGTCCATATATTTCCCTTCGCGGTTAACTCGAAACACAATATCTGGCAGGGCTTTAAGAGTAGCGCGGGCGCGTTCTTCGCTGCGTTGTAAGGCTTCTTGCATGGCATAGCGATCGCTAATATCCATTACGATTCCCAGCAATCGGGTTACCTTTCCCAGAGAATTCCAGATCGGTTCTGTTTTGATAAAAATATAACCAATGGAGCCATCAGCACAGACAATTTCTGCATCAAGGGTAAAGGATTCTCGATATTTAATTGCTCTTTCATTCAATAGTTTTAGGCGTTCTTGCTCATGGGGAGCCAAAAATTGAATAAATTGTTCATAGGTTAATGTAGAGCTATCGGAGTCTAGGGAAAGAATAGTGAAGATCTCCTCTGACCATAAAACTTTCTGTGTAATTACATCCAGTTCCCAGCTACCAAGATGGGCAATCTGTTGCGCTTCTCGCAAGCGGGATTCACTATGTCGTAAAGCCTCGGTGCGCTGTTCTACCCGATCTTCCAATTCTCGATTTAACTGCTCTAGGTTTTGGGTGGCTTGTTCCCGTTCGATCGCAATTTTGACAATATTTGCGGCAAGACTGATTACCTCTAGCTCTCGTGGCTGCGGACTATGAATATCACGGTGATAAACGGCAAAGGTGGCTAGCACCGAACCATCACTGGCGATCGCAGGAAATGACCAGCACGATCGCAAATTATGAGTCAAGGCTAATTCCTTAAAATTCTGCCAAAGTGGATCGGTGGTAATATCGGTAACAATCACAGGCTCTTTACGAAAGGCAGATGTGCCACAGGAGCCAGCGCCTTCGCCAATTGCTAGCCCTTCGATGGCTTGATTGTAAGCATCGGGCAAATTAGGCGCTGCCCCATGATGCAATTTACCTTCGCGATCGCAAAGCAAAATAGAACAGATCCCTCCTTCAATTTGATCTTCTGTTGCACGAACTAGCACATCCAGAATATCTGGCAAAGGTTCACCTTTGGCAATTCGTTCCAAGATCAAGTTTTGCATCTCTACTCGCAGTTCTGCTTGTTTGCGAGTAGAGATATCTAGATGCGTAATTGTCATCCGTAATGGGTCATTTGTGGCATCCCACTCAACTACTTTACCTTTGCTCAATACCCAGATCCAAGTGCCAGATTTATGGAGCATTCGCAGCTCACATTCGTAGCTCTGGGTATCTTGGTGAAGGTATTGCTCTAAAACTAGATTGACTTTCTGCAAATCATCTGGATGGGTATGCTGTTGCCAAGTTTCAAAACTGATCGGTGCTAACTCTTCAATGCTATAACCAATGATTTCAGTCCAACGATCATTGATCGTTACGGCTCCCGTCTGAATATTCCAATCCCATAGACCAATACCAGAACCTTCAATGGCGAGTTGCAGACGTGCTTTAGCACTATCTAGATCCTGCTTTGAACGTTGACGCTCTACTCGGATCTGAGCTTCTCGAATTTCTCGGCGCACAGCTTCGGCTAAACGAGTTAATTTCCCCTTCATTAGGTAATCCTGAGCGCCTGCTTTCATCAGTTCTACCGCTGAAGTTTCGCCAATGACACCAGAGACGACTATAAAAGGAAGATCAGGAAAGTCTTGTTTAACAATTTGCAGCGCTCTAGATGCATCGAACTTAGGTAAATGGTAATCAGAAATGATCACATCCCAAGTTTGGCTAGTCAGCGCCGTAAGAAGATCTTCGGCTGTCTCCACCCTTTCCCAAACAACAGTGAATCCTCCACGACGCAGTTCGCGCATTACTAAAAGCGCATCGTCCTCTGAATCCTCAATACTTAAGACCTTTAGATTGTCATTCATGGCTTACAAACCTCCTGGATGGGGTTCATTAACAACAGCCCAATACAGCCCTAGTTGACGCACAGCTTCTGTGAACTTGTCGATTTCCACAGGTTTTCGTACATAGCCATTCGCTCCCAAGTTATAACTATCGATGATGTCGCGATCTTCGCTGGAGGATGTCAGCACAACTACAGGTAATAAATGTGTACGTGCATTAGCTCGAATCTGTCGTAATACTTCCAGTCCATCAATCTTAGGTAGCTTGAGATCTAGTAAGACTACAGTTGGTAATGGATTAGCATTTAATACCATTGACAAGGCTTCTTCACCATTACGGGCTACGAGAATTTCATTGACGACATTGCCGCGACGCAAGGCGCGAATTGTTAATCTTTCATCGTCAGGGTTATCTTCAATCAGTATAATTGGGCGTAAAGTCATGATTTAAGATCCTCTTCCGATTGGCACATTAGTCACTGAACTGAGCATGGTATCGGGGATGGTGAAATAAATGGTCGCACCCTGCTCGATCGCACCCTCCCCCCAAACTCGCCCACCATGTCGATGAATAGCTCTCTGCACAGTGGCAAGTCCGATGCCCGTGCCTTCAAATTCATTGGTGTTGTGGAGGCGTTGAAAAACTCCAAACAGCATACTGGCATAGTTCATATCAAATCCTGCTCCATCATCGCGCACAAAATAGGTAAATTGAGCATTTTGGTTGCTTTCGGCAGGGATTAAGCCAAATTCAATCCTCGCCGTTGCATGATTACTAGTAAATTTCCAAGCATTTTGCACCAAGTTGCTGATCACCATCTGCATTAGAGTACTATCGGCTGAGACAAATACATTTGGAGCTATCACAAACTTAACTTGTCTCTCTGGCTCTGCTGTTTGCAGTTCATTTAACTGTTCAGCAACTAGCATACTGAGATTGACCTTGCTGTATCGCATCTCAGATCGAGACACACGGGATAGGCGCAGTAAGTCATCAATCAACATCCCCATACGTTTAATATTCCGACGAATGCGATCAAAGTAATCCTTGCCCTCATCATCAAATTTGTCGCCATAATCTTCGATGAGAGCTTGGCTAAAGCCGTCAATTGCTCGTAAAGGCGATCGCAAATCATGGGAAACCGAATAAGCAAAGGCTTCTAATTCACGGTTAGAGGTAGCTAACTGCGTGGTGGTTTGGATCAGCTTTGCTTCAGCTTGTTTGCGATCGCTAATATCTAGAGCAGTGCCAATTAGCTGAATGACATGATTAGAATCATCTAAAATTGGTTCTCCCCTAGCTTGGATATATCTGATCGTGCCATCTTGATGGAAGAAGCGGAATTCAATATCAAAGGGTTGTCCAGTGGCAATAGCAGTTTGTAAGGCTTGCTGATGATGGTCGCGATCATCAGGATGTAATAATTCCTGAAGTTCATCAAAATTGGGAGGGGCTATAGTCATATCACGCCCAAAAATATGAAACAACTCATCTGACCAAATGACTTGTTCAGGATCGAGGATAAATTCCCAACTGCCGAGTTTGCTAATTCGTTGAGCAGTCTTTAAATGGATATCACTTTTGCGTAAGCGGTTCTCCGCCTGTTTTTGTTTAGTAATGTCGATGTGGCAGCCAATCATTCGTAGCGGCTTACCTTCTCCATCCCAGTCGATCACCTTGCCAGAACAGTTGACCCAGACTGTAGAGCCATCTTTGTGGCGATACCTGACTTCATTGTAAAATGGAACTTCTCCGTTGCTCTGGATATGCTGGTCAAGGCAATCAAAAACCATTGGTAAATCTTCATCAAAGATCAGATGTTGCCAAGTCTCAGGAGAATTGGGCAACTCATCATCTTCATAGCCAAACATTTGCTTTAGTCCTTTACTGAGATATTCCTCGTTAGTTTGCAGATTCCAATCCCAATAGCCTGCAAGGACAATATCAAGAATATTTTCTAGGAATTTTAATTCTTGGCGAACTTGATCTGTAAGCAATTGCTCTGCGGCGGCTTTTTTGCGATCGCTAATATCTGTATGCGTTCCCAACATCCGTATGGGATTACCCGACCCATCCCAAGCGACAATGCTACCAAGCGAAAGAATCCATTTCCATTCGCCTGTTTGCGTAAGTTGGCGAAATTCCACTTTGTATTCTGGAGAAAGCCCCGCTATATAGTCTTGATACACTTTCGTAACATGCTCACGATCATCTGGATGCAGACGTTCCATCCATTTAGCGTTAGTTTCTTCAAAAGTAGCAGGATTATGACCTAGCATCGTGGCATATTCGAGACTAACGATCACTTCCCCCGTTTGCAAATTAAGATCGTAAAGTCCTTGATTCGCGGCTCTAAGGGCTAGACGCAAACGTTCTTCGCTCTCATATAACTGCTGCTCATCTTGGGCGCGTTGTTGGGCATTGGCAATGGTTTGCGCCATTACTTGCAATAACCTAATGATTTCTTCATCCCAATTGATGGCATCGCTGAAGGATGCAAATCCCAACGTTCCTGTGACAACTGATTTTTGAATTAGGGGAACCATTAATATGGACACTAAGTTGAACTGTTGCCAATTTGCTTGGTCTAGCATTGCTTCGCTGGGCGAATCGGCAACTCTAGGTATATTGACAACTTCACGCTGTAGCAATTTGGCATTAGCCCAAGGGAATACAGAGAAAGGTACATTCTGCACTTGTTCGATTTGTCGAGGGTATTTGGGCTTAGACCATTCATGGGTCATGCTCCCCGTGCCATCTGGGAGAGGCGATTCATCCTGCTCTTTAACCAGAAACTTGATCAGATAGCTAGTGTCAGAGTTGGTCGCTTCGCCAATCAGTTGGAGGGAGCGATCAATCTCCTCATCTAGATTGTCTGGACTAATATCGATGAATCGACTGGTGATTTCGGCAATGAGCTGATTCAAGTCTCGCTGCAATTTCAGGGCTTGTTCAGTAGCTTTTAGCGAAACAAACCTTTGTTCACTCTTTTTTAACTCTGCTTCGTAGGATTTTCTGAAAAGCTGAGATGATGAATGTATCTCTTGCCAGAGGCTTTCGATAGTGACAAGTCCCATTAGCCGATCGCTATCATCCAAGATCGGCAAATGGCGAATATGTTGCTGTTGCATCATCTCTATCAATGAGGATAAATCCACACATTCAGTTTCCTGAATTGTGATCACGGGCGAAGTCATTACCGATAGCATGGTCAAAATTTCTAGCGATCGCGACTGAGCAATAAGACGCACTACATCATGTTCTGTAAAAATACCAAGGACTCTTTCCCCTTCAACTACCAACACACAGCTGGCTCTGACCTTGGTGGTCAAATCAATGTCACGACTCTCGCTCATCAGGGCAATCGCTTCCATGACTGAAGTTTCAGCCTCAACAACTAGTGGGTTATGGACTATTGCTGCCCCCAGCTCACCCGCAGAGAAGACGTTTACATCTGTAGACATAATTGCGTAATTAAAAATTGTGTAATTAAAAAAACACACAAAAGTCGGGAATTACTTCTTATTTTACCCCCTTCACCCTCATTCAACCGAAAAAACAAAGAATTATTTTTATGATTTACATGATTCCTAAAAGCCAAAAGCTGGAGTTTAATCGTCGCAAAGACTGTAGCTTTTTTGATCTATAAACA
>JANNDZ010000820.1:0-7731 GCA_031378395.1 Pseudanabaena sp. OTE_75_metabat_487_sub | reverse complement strand
CAACTCTTTTTGGGGTTTAATTCGCTATAACTATGCTTTGAAATTCTTTAGGTGTAACGCCTACTAGTTTTAGGAAATGGCGGTTAAATTGGCTATGAGTAGTAAAACCACATTGCAGAGCCACGTCATTAATTAGTAGATCCCGCTGTTTTAATAGAAGTTTCGCTTTTTCGATGCGTTGTTGAATAATATATTGGTATGGCGAGCAACCGATTTCTTGACGAAAAAATCGGCAAAAGTAAGCAGAATTCATGCCCATAGCACCAGATAGCACATCCAAATTAATTTCATGATGAAGATGATCTTCAATATAGGTAAGCGTAGATTTTAGGCGATAGCTAGTGGCGGCTTTTTCAGATAGGGATTGATCTTTTTCGAGTTCAGATTTATTCTTTTGAGCAGCATGAGTCGATAGAGCTACTGCTATTGAAGAAAGAAGTTGTTCACGGCGAAAAGGCTTGAGTACATACCCCATAGGGCTGGTGAGTTGCGCCCGTTCAACCGTTTCGCGATCGCTAAAAGCTGTAAGATACAAGAATGGAATATTGTATAAAGATTGAATATGTGCGGCAGTTTCAATCCCATCAATTTCCCCTTTAATCCGAATATCCAGCAAGATGAGATCGGGTTGTAATTCTATGGTTTTTTTAATCGCAGTTTGACCATCAGATGCGATCGCGCAAACGTGATATCCCTCATCTTGTAAAAGCTGAGAAATATGCTGTGCCACTAATCTTTCATCTTCGACAATCAATGTTTGAATGGGCATATTCATTCATAACTAGCTTTTCAAGATTAAATCAATAAAAAATCATATCACTTAGACAACATTAAAAGCTCTACGTGTTTTGGCGCAGCAATGTGAATCCCCAAATTCATTCGCCTTGAATATCAATTCACAAAAGTGTTGTGACACTTTTGTGAATTACAGCGCTTTGCGCTCAAACCCAAAACAAGAAAATTCTTAAAAGTATTGCTTTGCAGCACTTTTAAGAATTTTCTTGTAGTTCATTCGATCGGTAATTACTGTAAAAATAAAACTCAGTAAGAGTTTTAATGACACAAAATGGCTATGCCATTTTGTGATTTGGCATAAAAGGTGCATTGAGGGGGATCTCTTAGAGTTTCTGACCACAGAAAGTAATTCTTAAATGGTTTCTTAATATTCAGTAAAGTAGGGGAAAGAAATCTTAGTTGTTAAGCCGTTTTTGCCATCATAGTTCAAGTTCCCATCTAATTGTTCGGTTAAACTTAGAATTAGCTGCATTCCTAAACCTTCCGCATTTTCTAAGTCAAAATCATCAGGCAGACCCACACCATTATCAGATATGGTCAGGATTATCTGATCACTATTTTGAATGAGACTAATCTTGATCTGACCATGTTTTTCAGGAAAAGCATATTTCAAGGCATTTGAAACCAGCTCATTAATAATTAATCCCAACGGAATGGATTGATCTAGGGATAAACAAATGTCTTCAACTTCTATCGCAAGATTGATCACTTCTGAACAGATGCCGTAGCATTCAAACAGATTGGCAGTTAAGTTGCTAATGTAGTTGTGGAAATCAATATGTGCAAGATCATCACTCCGATAGAGTTGTTCGTGAATCAGTGACATAGCGAGAATACGATTTTGATATTCTTCCGTGAGGATCTTAATTTCAGATGGAGCATTACGAAACTGCAAGTACAGAATACTAGACATAACTTGCAGGTTGTTTTTGACTCTATGGTGAATCTCCTTGAGCAAAACTTTTTTCTGATGTAACTCATTAGATAGCTGCAAATATAATTTTTGCTTTTGTCCTGCTGTACCAATTTGTGTGGCGATTTTTTGGAGAAATGAAACTTCCCACGCTTGCCAATGTCTGGGGTGATCGCATTGATGTAAGATTAGTAGCCCCCAAAGTTGATCGAAATAGATAATGGGAACAACTAGGTTAGCTCTGATTTGAAGTTGTTGAAGTAGATCTAGATAGCAAGGCTCTAGATTGCTGGTTAAAATATCCGAGATTAAGCTAGTTTTGCCATTACAGTATTGCTTGCCTAGCTCTGAGGTTGCAAAACAAGAGTCTTCAATGACACGATCAATAATAGAAAGCTCTGATCGAGTAACTGCTTCTTGGACTACCAGACCTCTAGAATCTTTTTGATATTCTCCTAAAAATTGATAGATTACGATCCGATCAGCCTCGAAAAAATGACGTATTTTTTCAAGCGGAATATTTATAAGCTTTTCGTTTTGAGAAGATTGATTGATAGAAATTGAAATTTCATTTAGTAGGCGATCAGTAGTAGCTTGCCTTAGTAGCTTTTGGTAGAGATTAGCTTGTTGAATTGCGATCGCTAATTGATTGGCAATTTGTTTTAATAAATCTACTTCCTCATTTTGCCAGTGACGATATCGCGCACAGGAATGAACTATTAGCAGTCCCCATAACTGATCGTATTTTTTATCATCAGTCTGATTAATTTCTTGAGTCCTACCCGAATCAATATGTTGGATTATCGGAATAACAATTTGGGATTTAATGCTAGCTTGTTTGACAAACTTTTCTGAGTATTCATTTGAATTTGTATCAGAACCATAAAGTGTATCATCGCGATTGAAATTAAGGTGGTAATTAATAGACTTAACGGCTATATCAGATGAATAGAGGGCAAGATCATGGTTGAGATTAAGATGATAATTAATTGACTCAATCGTAAAATAATTATCTGCGATATCCATATCAATAATTGATAGATATTCGGGGTTGACCATTTCTTTCACAACTTTGGTAACCCCATCTATGAATTGAAAGATAACTACGCGATCGCCATTTAACAATCTTTTGATTTCATTGACAGCGGTAGTCAGGATCTCTTCTATATTAAGAGATTGATGAATTTGCTGGGTAATATGTGTAATGAAGTTTTGACGCTCCATTTGCTGCTTTAATGTTGCAGCCGTCTGGCTCAGAGCTTCTCGGCTTTGGGCGATTTCGATTTCGATTTGTTTGCGCTTGGTGATGTCTTGAGTAAGGGACAACATGGAAATCAACTCCCCATTCTCATCCATAAGTACTGAGTTGTACCATTCGCAATGGATAATTGTGCCATCTTTACGGTAGTTACGATTTTGGCAGGTTTGAGGAAGCCCTTTCATCAATTGCTCAGCAACTTTTTGTACATGTGGTATATCATCCTCAAAGATGAGTTGGCAATCATAAATACCTTTGCCTAAGACTTCTTCTGCTTTCCAACCAAATATTTTTTCAGCTTGCTTTGACCAATAGGCGATCCGAAATTCTCGATCCCAGCGAATGGTTGCTAAGGGCGAATTATCTATGTGATAGTTCAGTTCTGCTTGTGATCTTGCTAAATTCAGTTCAGCCATTTTGCGATCGCTGATATCGCGCACGACCGCCAAGACCTCGTCGTTATTAATAGCTAATATTCTTACTTCCTCATAGATCATCCGATCTTGTTTGAGGAATTGATGTTCATAAACTTGTAATTCACCTGTGGAGATCGCCTGTTCGATAGTTTGCAATTGCTTTTGCAATAAATCTTCTGGTAGAACTTCGGAAATATGATTGTCAATAGGCAGAAAATTCTCTGCTCCAATTCCTGGTTTGATATAAGCGAAGCAAGTACCATCACGCCCAAGCCGCAGCAATAAATCAGGAATTGCCCCCAGCATGGTTTGATTATTTGCTTCACTGGCCAGCAATGCAAGTTCGGCGGCTTTACGATCGCTAATATCTCTTACTAGTACTAATACCTCGTCATTACCAGAAGGTACAACCCTTACCTCTTCAATCTGCATTATGCTATTTCTGGAAATATCCTGCTCATAAATTTGGATAGAATTGCTTTTAAGAGCTAGTTGAATAGCATCTATCCGTTTTTGTGATACATCTGGCGGCAGAAAATCGGTTATGTTGTGTCCGACAGACTCAGGCAAATTACCGATAACATTAAAGCTGGGGTTCGCAAAAAACTCTAGCAGAATACCTTTGCGACTCACCCGCATCAGCAAGTCAGGAATGCAATCAATGATTGCCTGCTGACTAGCTTTGCTTCTTTGGAGAGCCATTTCCGACAGCTTGCGATCAGTGATATCCGTCAAAGTGCCAATGTATCCAGTCACTGCTCCACTAGCGTCAATCTCTTTTGCTACTTGAACGTAGTACCAATTAATGCTGCCATCAGGACGTAAATGTCGTCCCTCGCTTTGATTAATAATCGCATTGGGAGAAGCAAATCCTTCAGCCCAATGGGCAATCATATAGTCTCGATCTTCTGGGGGCAGGGTTTCCATCCACCCAAAGCCTAATGCTGATTCTTTCGATCTACCTGTCATCTCCGACCAACGATCATTGACATAGATACAGTTTAAAGGTTTGTCAAAGCGAAAGATCCCGACAGGACTAAACTCGGAGAGTAAGCGATAACGACTTTCACTTTCTTGGAGGGCAATAGTGCGTTGCTCCACTCGCATTTCTAGCTCTTGATTCAATAGCTGTAATTCTTGCGTTGCGCGATCGCGTTCCAAGGCAATTCCTGCAATATTTGCAGCCAGTGACACAATCTCTAATTCTTGAGTTGTGGGAGTACAAATTTTGCGGTGATACACCCCAAAAGTACCAAGAACAAGTCCTTCACGGTTAATGATCGGAAATGACCAGCAAGCAAATAGCCCATTCTCTAGCGCAAGTTCCTTATAATCACGCCATAGAGAATCAGTGGAAATATCGGGAACAATTACGGTTTCTTTGCGAAAAGCTGCTGTACCGCATGAACCTACACCCTCGCGAATAGGTATACCATTACATTGATTTGCAAAAGCTTTTGGTAAGTTGAGAATAGAGCCATGGTTTAGCTTGCCATGTTGATCGCTGATTAAGATTGTACATAGAGCATTTCTTAGTTGAGTCTCGATCTTTAGCACCAGAATATCTAGAACTTCAGAAAGCTCATCACCTTTAGCAATTTTCTCTAAGATCTCATTCTGGATTTTGAGTAAATTCTCATTAGCTTGGCGATCGCGTAGTTCTTTCTGCAACTGCCTCGATAATAAGTTATGGATAGACAGCAAGAAATCTCTACTGGGCTGTGGTTTCTCTACCGTCACATGTTCGTATTTTTGTAATTTATGTTCTGCTTCAGCTAATTTTTGTTTTAATGCAGCCTTGGCGATCGCCTGACCAATAGCAAAAGATATTAGTTCGGGAGTCAGCGTTTCTTTGGCAAGGCAATCTTCAGTATTTTGGCTAACGATATCCGCATTCTTGATTTCAAATAAAATCACCACAGGAATTAAGGCTATGTGGATATGCGCCATTGACTCTTTGTCAATCGAGGTGGATGACTCCCAATCCAGCAAAATACATCCAGATGGCTCTTGTTGATAGAGTGATAATGCTTCTGATGCTGACTCACACTGATAGATTTGATAGCGATGTTGGCGATCGCTACTCAATAGATGACTGTAATCAAGGCTACTTGCAACAATCAAAATCCTAAAATTATTGTCAGCATCTAACCTAATCATCGGAGCAGCCACCCTAAAAATACTATTGTACCTACTACAGCGCTCAGCGATATAAAGATAAAACCCAAAAGATAGTTACGGCGCAAAGTGCCGCAACTATCTTTTGGGTTTTACCGCTGAAATTGTGCTAAAAACTCTAACATCAACTCTTCTTCCGTCATTTGCTGCTGCATTAAATCTGTAGGACCTCGCAAAAACTCTTGAATCGTGATACGGCGATCGCGAAAATCAAGCACAAATTTATGTAGTTGTTCAACGACTTCGACATGAGCCTCAACCTCAAATAAAGCCAAACCAATAGCATCGACGCCATATATCGAGATCTTCTAAAAAACAGCAGTCATTTCACCCTGTTGAGTTTTTTTGGTGAGCTTAAGTTGTTTCTTGAGAGTAGCAAGTTGCTCCTTGAGAAAAGAATTTTCTGACTCCACTTTTGCACAATGTCGGGTCAGATCGTCGGAACTATCGCGATCGATTAATGCTTCCAACTCCTGCTGCTTCTCGATCTCTAAAAGCATCGCCAAGTCACCATTTTGATAGGCTAGATTAATTTCTTTCATCACCTCAGTACGAAAAGCTTTTTCCACTTCATCAGTAACTTTGTCAGGGTGAAAGCGATCGGCAAGACGCAAAAAAAGCTGACGTATTTTTTTTAGCTCATCGCGATCGGGTCTAGCAATATCTTCCATAACTTCCTGATGAGACCGCCCTTCATAGCCTCTCCGTTCCGACTCTTCCTCAGAATCATCATCTTCCACATCAGCACTAGAGGACAACTGTTGCGGACTGATCAGCCCATCTGCTTGGAGATGATAGTAAACTGTCTCAATATCTTTTCGAGATTTCTTCCCCAACTTTCTACCAGCAAAGATTTCCTTAAATACGTCATGAATTTGGCGATCGAGTTCCAATATTTTTTGACGAAACGGCGCAATGCGTTGAGCGATTTGAATCCCGACATCTTTAATACTATCGTTGAGATTATTTAATTTAGAACGATTTGACTCAATCTGTTTGAGCAATTTCTCATTTTCTTTTTCCAAAAAATTGAGCCGATTCCGCAAGTCAGAAAGTCCAAGACTACCTTGAGAAGAGGTTGCAGCAGGACTAGTGGATTTAGATTGTCGCGCCATAGAGATTAAATGAGGAAGAGCTAAGTGTCAAAACTATCATCCAGTAGAATCGTACCATCAGGTGTAATCCAAAAGCAAAAAATGGCTACGCCATTTTTTGCTTTTAAAACCTTCACTGGGTTTGCTTTTTAACTCACGAAAGTAATGCCGCAATTTTATGGATTGATATATTACCAATCTGCAAAATGGCAATGCCATTCTGCGTAACAAAAGATAAGTGGGGATGCGAAACGCTCCCACTTATCTTTTGTTATGGAGGAAATAATGGTATTAGACTCAAGAGAAAAGAAGTTGAGGGTGAGTTAGCTCATATCCTGCGTCTTTAATTTTTTGATTGCTAACCCTCAAGCTCTTGCGAGGAGCGCTAGGTCTGGAAGGATCCCAACGTGTAGGTGGCAGACCGTAATGTGAACAGACAAGATTTACTTGTTCTTTAACTGTGAGCTGACTGTCATCAACGAGATTATAGATTCCATCAAGTTCATTTAATCTAGCAAACTCGATCGCACCAATGATGTCATCGCGGTGAATCCAATTAATAAAGCGATCGCCTTTCCCAGGAAGAGTCATCCCAGCTAAATCACCAAACATTGTTACTAATTCACGACCAGGTCCATAAATCCCACCTAACCTTAAGATGCAGACTTTTTGCTCGTCGTTGCTTGCCTGTAATAATATTTTTTCTGCCTCACAAATTACTTGACTCTTTCGCTCAGAGGGTGCAACTGATGATGTCTCGGTAACCCAATCCCCTTGGCGATCGCTATAGACTGAGCAGCTACTTAGATAGATGATTTGCCTCACATTCGGAGCTTTGCTTAAGGCTTTGACCAAATTTCTAGCAGTGGTAAGGTAAGTCGCCTCATAGGTCGCCTCATCAGCCACCTGTGAACCAGAAGGAGCAATACTTACTACTAGGGTATCTTGACCTTGAAGTAGAGATTCCACATCTGTAACATTATCCCCTTTCATCACAACAACTTTTGAGGTGATTTTAGAAAGTGAAGACACTCGTTTACTGCTGGTGGTCGTGCCAGTCACAAAGTGTCCGTTCTC
>JANNDZ010000815.1:0-2775 GCA_031378395.1 Pseudanabaena sp. OTE_75_metabat_487_sub | reverse complement strand
CGCGCTCAACCGTTGGCACAGTCACCGAGATTTATGATTATTTGCGGTTGTTATTTGGTCGTGCAGGTTCGCCACACTGCCCGATCTGCGATCGCAATATTGCACCCCAGACCATTGATCGCATGGTAGATGCGATCATGGAGCTTAGCGATCGCACCAAGTTTCAGTTGCTAGCACCCGTAATTCGTGGCAAAAAGGGAACTCACAAGAAATTACTATCTACCCTAGCGAGTGAAGGTTTTGCGCGGGTGCGGGTGGATGGAGAAGTGCGAGAGCTTAGTGACAATATCGAATTGGATAAAAACAAACTGCATGATATTGAAATTGTGGTTGATCGTTTAATTCGCAAAAATGATATTCAAGAACGTCTGACTGATTCCCTCGCAACTTGTTTGAAACGTGCCGAAGGGATTGCGATGGTGGAGATTTTGCCCTCATCTCCAGATTCCAAATCTGAAGAGGTAAGCAATTTGCTAACTTTTTCAGAAAACTTTGCCTGTCCTGAACATGGCGCAGTCATGGAAGAACTATCGCCACGCATGTTCTCCTTTAATTCTCCCTATGGCGCTTGTCCCACCTGTCATGGTTTGGGAAGCATTAAAACCTTTAGTCCTGAATTGTTAGTTCCCGATGCATCTTTACCAGTCTATGCCGCGATCGCGCCTTGGGCAGATAAGACCCATACTTATTACATTTCACTGTTAGCCAGTGTGGGCGAATATGCAGGCTTTGAGATTACTGCACCTTGGGAAAAACTTACCCAGTCACAGATTGATATTATTCTGCATGGCACTACAGAGAAAATTTTGATTAAGCCAGACTCGCTCTATCGCGATCGCAGTGAGGGATATTACAAGCGTTATGAGGGTGCGATCGCCATTCTCGAACAGCAATATAAAGAAGCTGGAGAATCGCAAAGACAGAAATTAGAGAACTATCTCATCGAAGAGTCTTGCTCGACTTGCGAAGGAACAAGGCTGAAACCAGAATCTCTCGCAGTGCGGATTGGTGGCTATAACATTAACGATTTTGTATCAGTGCCGATCGGGACTTGTCGCGATCGGCTCAGAAATCTCGATCTCGATCATCGGACAAAACAAATAGGCGATCGGGTATTAGAGGAAATTGGAGCCAGACTGCAATTTTTGCTAGATGTGGGCTTGGACTACCTCACCCTCGATCGCTCTACCATGTCCCTCTCTGGCGGCGAAGCGCAGCGTATTCGCCTTGCTACCCAAATTGGTTCTGGTTTGACAGGCGTTCTCTATGTTCTTGATGAGCCGAGTATAGGACTGCATCAAAGGGATAACTCGCGGCTACTTGCGACGTTAACTAAACTTCGCGATCTTGGGAATACCTTAATCGTGGTCGAACATGACGAAGAAACCATTCGTGCTGCTGACTATCTCGTAGACATTGGTCCAGGGGCGGGAGTGCATGGCGGTACGATCGTCGCGCAGGGTACTGTCAAAGATATTGAGCAGCATCCTGACTCCCTCACAGGCGCTTATCTATCAAGACAAAAGCTGATTCACACACCCGCAGAGCGGCGCGAAGGAAATGGCAAATATTTAGAAATTTGTAATGCCTATCTCAATAACCTTAAGCATGTCAATGTCACACTTCCACTTGGCAAGCTAGTCTGTGTCACAGGTGTATCAGGTTCTGGCAAATCTACGCTCATTAATGACCTGCTGCATAATTCTCTAGATCATCATTTTTTACGTAAAAAGCCAGCCCCTAAAGGCATTGATGAAATTAAGGGACTCGAAGCTCTCGACAAATTCATCGTCATCGATCAATCTCCCATCGGACGCACACCTCGTTCCAATCCTGCTACTTATACAGGTTTATTTGATGTCATTCGTGAAACCTTTGCACTGACAACGGCGGCGAAAACTAGAGGCTATAAAGCAGGACAGTTCTCTTTTAATGTCAAGGGTGGACGTTGTGAAGCTTGCTCTGGACAAGGTGTGAATATTATCTCTATGAACTTCCTTCCCGATGTCTATGTGCAATGCGATGTTTGCAAAGGTGCAAGATATAATCGGGAAACGCTGCAAGTTAAGTACAAAGAGAAGACGATCGCAGATGTATTAGACATGACTATCGAAGAAGCAATGCATTTCTTTGAAAATATTCCTTCTGCTCATGCGAAATTAGGAATGCTAGTAGATGTCGGTTTAGGCTATGTGCGTCTCGGTCAGTCCGCGCCCACACTCTCAGGTGGTGAAGCCCAACGGGTAAAGCTTGCCACAGAATTAGCGCGACGAGCTACAGGTAAAACTCTCTATCTCATCGATGAGCCGACCACAGGTTTAAGTTTTTACGATGTACATAAACTCCTAGACGTGATGCAGCGCCTTGTCGATAAAGGTAATAGCATTATTGCGATCGAGCATAATCTTGATGTGATTCGCTGTGCGGACTGGGTGATTGATTTAGGCCCAGAAGGAGGCGATCGCGGTGGTGAGATTATCGCTGAAGGTACGCCTGAACAGGTCGCCAAGGTCAAAAAATCTTATACTGGCAAATATCTCAAACAAGTGTTAGCAGATTATCCCCGCGCTAAGACATCTGGTTAGAAGATTGTTTGCAGTTCCTCAGCTATCAAATTGTTTTAGAATCAGAAGATAGCGATAAAATTAAAGAACTAGGAGGCTAAATGTCTGAAGTGACACTGATCAATAAACTCATAAGTTCAAAACTACAAACTGTATTACAAGACCTAAGACAAGCTTTTCAAATAGAATATGGTGATAGACTTGCAAAGGT
>JANNDZ010000797.1:0-5311 GCA_031378395.1 Pseudanabaena sp. OTE_75_metabat_487_sub | reverse complement strand
TTTTGGGGTATTGCAGGACTGGGTTTACTTTTAGGGATATCAATGGAGCAGCCCTTGGATTTTATTGCCACTGTTGTTGGCACTGGGGCAGCGATCGCCTTGCAGAAATGGGGTTGGAAACTCCAAGCCAAGCGTCTAGTCCTACAAACCTTAGAAGACATCGAAGAGCGAGCTAAAGGCTAAGAAAAAGAATTGCGGCACTTCGTGCCGCAATTCTTTTATATTTAAAGACTGTGCTAACAACGCAGTTTTTAAATATATTCATAGTCAATGCTACAAGTCGCTCTCATCTATCCTGAAATCCCACCTAATACTGGCAATATCGCTCGTACCTGTGCGGCAACGAACACACATTTACATTTAGTAGAGCCTTTAGGCTTTGAAATTAGCGATCGCCAACTCAAGCGAGCAGGTATAGACTATTGGGAATATGTGGACGTAACTGTACATCCCAATATTGAATCTTTGCGAGAAGCATCAAAAGGAGGACGATGGATCTGCTTTAGTGCTCGTGGTTCACAAAGCTTTCGAGAATTTCAATACCAAGATGGGGACTGGCTCCTATTTGGCAGTGAGTCAAGCGGATTACCCGAAGAGATCATTGCCAACAACCCAACTGTCCAGATTCCTATGGAACACCCCAAGGTTCGTAGTCTCAATCTGTCGGTGAGTGCGGCTCTTGGTCTATTTGAAGCCAGAAGACAATTAGGAATATAAAAGAAGCGAGGTGCAAAGCACCTCGCTTCTTTTAAGTTTAAGTAACTAGTGCGTCGTAAGTTGCCTTAAATCCTGCTTGCAGTAAAGCTTTAACGGCAGTTTCTTCATCTTGTACCCAGAACTGATTGCCTAAGCGAACCAACTTCGGCATATACTCGATCGACGCAATTACAGGGATTTTATTAGAAGTATCAGGCTCATTTCTACCATAATTGGATTTGCCATAGCTGGAATTGCCATTACTGGTATGGCTGCTATAAATGGGGTTAGGATTTAATGCTTTTTTGAGTTGCTCCAAAACCTGCCGATCTCTTGCTTGCTCGCGAGTGAGTTCGACCCGTACCATACGCACTGACTCAATCGGCTGCATATCATCAATAATTAATTGCGTTTGCTCATCGCGGCGATCAATTTTTCCCCATACCATGAGGCGTTTGTCCTTTTCCATTAAATGCTTGACCTTATCAAAGGTTTTTGGGAAAACGACGGCTTCAGTACTGCCTGTTAAATCTTCGAGCTGTAAAATTGCCATGCGATCGCCTTTTTTGGTTACGACTTCTTTAATATCAAGAATTAAAGCGATCGCAGTTACTACCTTAGTTTCTGAAGATTCTGGTATGTCACAGAGATTGATCGGAGCCATTAATTTTGCTGAACGACTGACCACACTAAGCGGATGATCAGAAATATAAAAACCTAACAGTTCTTTCTCAAGGCGAAGTTTGTCTTGAGAAGAATAATCTTGAACGCGGGATGTAGTTGGGGCAGTATCAAAAGTTTTCGTATTACTACTTTCACCAAAGAAGTCGAAGATGTTACCTTGCCCTGAAGCAAGCTCTTTAGCACGACGCGAAGCCCACTCCATCGTGATCTCAAGATCATTCATTAATTGGTGGCGATTTGGTTCTAGTAAGTCTAATGCGCCAGTTTGAATTAGTGCTTCTAATGCTTTTTTGTTTAGCGATCGCGAATCGAGGCGACTACATAAATCGGCTAATGATGTAAAAGCACCATCTTGACGCGCTTGTAAAATTGCTGAGATCGGTCCTGCCCCTAGATTTTTAATTGCAGCCAAGCCAAATACAATCTGATGCCCACGGGGAGTAAAGTCTTCTCCAGAGCTATTTACATCAGGTGGAACAACAGGGATACCCATGCTGCGGCAATTAGCAATATATCGCTGTACCTTGTCTTGGTCACCACTGACCGAAGACAAAAGAGCCGCCATATATTCAACGGGATAATTTGCTTTAAGATATGCGGTTTGATACGTTACATATCCATAGGCGACGCTATGGGACTTATTAAAGCAATTTGAAGCTATATAGCCTTTATCTAACAAAAAATTATGATCGCGCTCTAAGCCGATGTCAAAAACAGATTGCACATCCAACGATTTGCGGCTAACGATTTTCATTTTTATTTCCTAAAATAAAAACCAATAGGTGATAAAGGGCGCTTCGCGCCCTTTATCACCTATTGGTTTTTATGGTTCAAATCCTTCGAGTTCAGGTACTTCAGCAACTAAATGTACACCTTGAATATAGAGAGAGCGACCATATTTGCCGACGTTCTCTAGGCGCAACTTACCACCTTGCTTCTTGGCTTGTACTGCCATATCGATTGCTGCACCTACGCCTCTACTGACGATTTTGGTCACTCCTTCAAAATCCAAAACTATCGCTGATAATTTGCGGTCAATAAATGGTTGCACGGCTTGCCTAAAATATGGAACCGTGGTTACACTCAAAGCACCATTCAGTTTGAGAATAACTTGATCGCCATCAATCTGTTCGACGATTTTGAGTTCATCTTGTAAAAATGAGGAATGAGTCATGATTGGAGAATGGGTTTGGGGATAGACAGGAACTTACTCATACGGACTGTTGTACCTTGATTGGTAGATTCGATTTCGACCTTATCAACCAGTGCTTTGATCATATGTATACCAAATCCACCATTTTTGACACCAATCTCGGATATCAAATCAAAATCAGGTGGCGGTACACTATCAATATCAAAACCCGATCCACGATCATGGACTTCTACAACTAGGCTGGTATTTGCCGCGAAAACTACAACTTCAACGTCAAGATCAGATGTACTGTAAAGAACCGCATTAACTAAAGCTTCCGTAAGAGCTTGTACGATATCTTGCACAGCATCAGGATCAAACCCCATTTTTGTAGCGAGTACTTCGACTGCTGCGATGGGAATGTCCTCGATTCCCTCAACGGGTGGAATTGAGATTCGCAGCTTTAAAGGCTTCTCACTCATGGGGAGTCATTCTGTAGCTTTGATTAGCTTTGCCAGATGTAATATACCACACGTTTTTAACCTATGTTTGCAAAATCAATTAATTTTTGATAAAGCCTTTCAAAAAAATATCACAATTTCCAAATTTCTGATGTCAATTTCAAAGGACAAATCTAGATGCTATTTAAGCTTGATGAAGATTAATTATTTGTCTATTTATCATTGCTATCCATTCCTAATCATGGTTACCCCAACTTCTGATCGCTTCTGCGATTGCTGCTATTGAGGCGGAACCTATAATTAGCAATACGCTAAGAGCATTTAACTCAGGGGTGACACCGCCACTCCGCAGTGACGAGAAAATAGCGATCGGTAACGTGGTTGAGCCAACACCTGCGGTAAAGTACGCAATTACAAAGTCATCCATGCTGAGAATAAATGCGAGAAGACAGCCTGATAAAATTCCTGGTAAAAGCTGTGGCAACAATACGCGCAAAAAAGCTTGGACAGGTGTAGCGCCTAAATCAAGAGCAGCTTCTTCGAGTTGGGGATCGATTGTTGCAAGCCGACTAGATACAACTACAGCTACATAAGCTAAGCAAAAAACGATATGGGCAATCACGATTGTGACAAGGCTGAGAGGCAGTTTAATTGCCGCGAAAAATACGAGGGTTGCCACTGCGATCGCAATGTCAGGGATGATCAAAGGTAAATAGGTAGCGCCACGATATAGGCTTTTGCCGGGGAAATAATATCGGGCTAATCCGACTGCGGTGAGCGTACCTAATATAGCGGAGACTGATACCGCAGTTAGGGCAACACTGAGACTGTTTTTTAGCGCTGCTAGGAGGATTGGGTTTTGCAGAAACTTGGCATACCATTCCCAAGTAAACCCAGTCCATTTTGATGGAGACGGGGATTTATTAAAGCTAAAAAGTGTCAGAACGGCGATCGGCAAGTACATGTAAAAGAATGCAAGTACCGTATACCAAGTCTGCCAGCGTTTAACTGTTGGCACATTGATTTGATTAGCCATCACTTACCACCCTGCGATCTCCATATTTAATTAGCAAGGCAATCACAATTGTTACGGCAAGAATGAGCACCATACTCAGCGCCGAGCCAAAACCTCGATTACTACTTGCGCCCAAAAATTGCAACTCAATAATTGAGGCGATCGTGCGGCTACCGGGACCACCTAATAGTTGGGGGTTGATGTAATCGCTAAAACTAGTGATCGAGACTAGTGAGACTCCCGCGATAATTCCTGATGAAACTTGTGGAACTGTAATCTGCCAAAAAGTTTGTTTAGAATTAGCGCCGAGATCAGCTGCTGCTTCAAGTAGACGGAGATCAAGGCGTTCGAGCGACGTATATAGAACTAAAACCATATAAGGAAGATAAGTGTAAATCATGCCAATGATTACACCCTCAGCTTTATTTAATACATTGATCCCTGATAGCCCAATGAAGTTAAGAAAAGTGTTTAGAACCCCTGTCGGTCGCAAAATTGTAATCCATGCATAGGATCTCAATAATGATGATGTCCATAGAGGCAGCACAAATAGAAGTAGCAAAATATTGCGCCACCGCTTAGGAGCAATCACAGCCAGCCAGTAAGCTACAGGAAACCCTAAGATCAGACAAAATCCAGTAGTGATGACTGCATAAAGCAGCGATCGCCACACGACAACTAGATAAATAAAGTTACCACCAACGTACTCAAATACTCTCTGGTAGTTATCTAGTCCAAACTCAGTTTTACCTAGGGGTACGAGACTCTGAATTAAAATAAAAACTGTTGGAATAATCAAAAACGAGATCAGCCAAAAGCCACTTGGGAATAGTAAAGCTAAAGGCTCTATCCACTTGAGTCGCCGAACTGATTTTTGGTTTGGGTTAGAGGGAATATCTGAAGTGCTATTCACAGGCATATTTAGAAGTAAAGAACTCGTGAGTCAACACCTTGCGATCGCAAATAGCGAGATACCGCCTCAGCCGAATCGCGACTTTGATAAGCACCTGCATGAATATAAGTACCACGCCCAGAATTTGTCAAAAAGGCGTTAGGAACATATTGACGCACTCGTGACAGCAAAAACTGATTGCTTGCAGCTGCTGGTACGGCAGCAACATAGCGGAAATTAGAATTCTGAGTGGCTTGAGGTAACTGTGGCTCGTTGGTGGCAGTAGTGGAGTAACCAGTGCTATAAGCAGTATTGGCTGATTGAGGCGGCAAGGCGAAGCTATTGGCTGTCGAGTTGTCGTAGATTGTTGGTGCTATTGTTGATGTCGTAGGTATAAATCCTGTCTGAGGTTGCACATAACCTGTTGTTTG
>JANNDZ010000174.1:0-2019 GCA_031378395.1 Pseudanabaena sp. OTE_75_metabat_487_sub | reverse complement strand
GATCGCGACTTTTGCAAAAAGGAAATGATCCGCATGTATTAATCATGACCGCTACCCCAATTCCGCGCACTCTCTATCTAACTAATTCTGAAATCGAAGTTAGTATCATTGACGAACTACCTCCAGGACGCAAACCCATTCAAACTGTCTTACTCAAACCTGCTCAGCGAAAAGATGCTTTCGATTTAATTCGCCGCGAAATTGCTCAAGAGCGACAAGCATATATTGTCTTTCCTTTAGTAGAAGAATCCGAAAAAATGGAAGATATTAAGGCAGCAACCCAAGAGCGTGAGCATTTGCAAAATGTAGTTTTCCCTAACTTCCAAATTGGCTTACTTCACGGTCAAATGTCTTCTGCCGAAAAAGATGAAGCGATTAATACTTTCCGCAGAGGCGAAACTCAAATCCTTGTGGCGACAACGGTGATCGAAGTAGGTGTAGATATTCCTAATGCATCGGTGATGCTGATCGAACATGCAGATCGCTTTGGACTTGCCCAGCTTCATCAGTTACGCGGTAGAGTCGGACGTGGTTCAGCGCAGTCCTATTGCCTATTATTAAGCAGTTCTAAATCACAAACTTCTCAGGAACGTTTGCAAGTTCTTGAACAGTCTCAAGACGGCTTTTTTATTGCTGAACGAGATTTCCAGATGCGCGGCAAAGGTAAAGACGAAGGAACTGAGCAATCAGGTCACGCGGGATTTTCAATTGAGGATCGCTTACCAGACGAGGCTGCGCGTCAGGAGATCTTCCAAATTGCCCGTGAAGCTGCCGAACGAATCATCAAAAAAGATGCCACCTTAGAAAACTTCCCTGCCTTAAAAGCTGAATTTGAGCTTCATTATCAACGTTTGCAAGGCGGCGCAATTTTCACGTAATGAACTTCTTGTAGCGCGGCTTCGCCGCGCTACAAGAAGTTCATTATTAAAGCGCTGCGATTTAGGCTTTATAGTGGCTAAAATCATTGTAAGTTTAATAATGCCCACCTACTTATAGCAATCTTTTAGATGAGTATCGAGAATGTATTTCTCAATAATATTTGGTACTACGCACTCGTAGGCGAGCAACTCAAGCGCGGAAAAGTGCTTGCAAAAACAATACTCAATGAGCCAATCTTGTTTGGGCGTACTCTTGATGGCGAAGTCTTTGCACTACGGGACATTTGCCCTCATCGAGCCATCCCCCTAAGCTGTGGACGCTTTGATGGACATGAAGTCGAATGTAGTTATCATGGATGGCATTTTGACAGGGTTGGGCAATGCACCAAAATCCCCTCGCTCACCGATGACCAAACACTGAACTTAGATCTTTTTCAGGTGAAGTCATATCCAGTTCGAGAAATCCAAGGCAATATTTGGATCTACATGCCAGTAAATAGCTCAACTTACAGCGAAACCGAAACTAGAGCCTCTGAACTAGATATTCCAGAGATTATTGGTTTTGACAAATTCGCTACGCCTCAAGCGATCGAAATCATGAACTTCCCCTGTCATATCGATCATGCCGTCGTCGGTTTAATGGACCCCGCCCATGTTCCCTTTGTGCACAGAGCATGGT
Source organism: Pseudanabaena sp. OTE_75_metabat_487_sub (assembly GCA_031378395.1). Classification (GTDB taxonomy): domain Bacteria; phylum Cyanobacteriota; class Cyanobacteriia; order Pseudanabaenales; family Pseudanabaenaceae; genus Pseudanabaena. The sequence continues at coordinate 462 of JANNDZ010000174.1, read as the reverse complement.
GGTGGCGTGCCGATCCTAACTTATCGGAAGAAGTCAAAGCCTTCGATCCATCTCCCTACGGCTTCACAATGCGGCGACATCAACTTTTGCGATCGACCTTTTTCTATGATCTAATCGGTGGTAAACCCGAAGTCGAGATCTCTTTCCGTTTACCAGGAGTCAGAATTGAGCAAGTTACCACTAAGAAACACACAGTTTGTAATATGACAACAATCACGCCAATATCTGAAAACCAAACCGAAGTAACGACTCTTTTTTACAGCACTCTCCCTTGGGTTAAGGCGCTCAGACCAATACTTTTACCCTTTGTGCGCACCTTCCTCAATCAAGATCGAGATATGGTAGTTAAGCAGCAAATTGGTTTGAAATCCGATCCATCTTTGATGCTGATCAAGGATGCTGACACCCAAGCGCGTTGGTACTACCAACTCAAAACCGAATTTACCCGCGCCAACAATGAAA
>JANNDZ010000766.1:0-4032 GCA_031378395.1 Pseudanabaena sp. OTE_75_metabat_487_sub | reverse complement strand
GAACTGAATAGTTCTTTACTTCCAGCCCGTTTTAATGCTTGGGTCGTAAAGGGTGCAAATACTGCTACAGCATCCACCTGTCCACCGACGAAGGCAGTAGCAGCTTTACCAGTTTCGAGAGGGACAAATTGGATATCTTTCGGCGATAAACCAGCTTTTTTCATCCCTAACAGCAGTAGGAAATGATCGACTGTACCTTCCTCGGCTGCAACTTTTTTACCCTTAAGATCGGCAATCGAATTAATTCCTTCACTGACAATAATTTTGTCGTTACCAGTTGAATTGTCATTTACTAGAACAATTACCTGATCGGCTCCTCCAGCAACTGAGCTAACTGTATCTCCTAATGTTTGACTATTGGCATCGATTTGCCCTGCGGTTAAAGTGCTTATCGATTCTAAATAACCGTCAAACCATTTCAAATCAACGGTGAGATTATTCTTCTTAAAAATGCCTTCGTCTTGAGCGACTTGCCAAGGAAACCATCCCGGCCAAGCACTAAATCCTAAGCGCAATGAATCTGCTGCTTTACCAGGTGAGTTACTCGGTGCGGTGCTCACCGTAGTTTGTATATTGCTAGCGGGATTTGTGCAACTAATAGTGAGAGTTAAAGCAACAAAAAATACGAGGAGAGAGGATAGAAGCGATCGCAGTTTCATGACAGTTATTTTAGAGAGTTGGTATTCAAAGTTAATAAAATGGAAAAGCCCAGAAGAAACTTTCAGATGGTAATCCTGAAGTTCCTCCCGGGCTTTTATCCCTCCGTGTAGCCAACTAAACCAATAAAATCACTTGTAAAGGTAGTTGACCTGCTTCTCTTGGACCAGCACTTAGTTTTGAGGTAAGTAGCTGTTACCTTAACTAAATCGGAACCCTAGAAACAATTAAATTTTTTCTGTGAAATTAGTAAGGCAGTTATTCCTCGGAAGATTATGCTATCAATCAAAACTTTTCTTGAAAACAAACTATCAAGTAGACTAGAAAGTATTTGTGCTTGAATATACAAACTTAAGATATTGTTGAACATGTATAATCAAAGAAAAAGTAACTTTTGATACAATTTACGTTACTGCTTAGAGAGTATTAATGTATTGTTAGATGTTAAATTCATCTAATAATAATTATTCGCTTCTAGGGTTCCGATTACATTCAATTTCAGTTTAAAAAAATTGAGTTGAGAGTAATGACTGGTCCAAGAGAAGCAGCCATTTTTTAATCGATTAATTAGAAGTAGTTTTAACTCGATTAGGAATTGGTCACACGGAGGGATAAAAGCCCGGGAGAGTCAAATGACAGCAAACTCAATGGCGAGTTACTGTTCAGGGCTTCCTGGGCTTTCGCTATTGTAGGTATGCTCTTCATAGTTATTTCTTTAAGGAGTTAATCATGCTTACAAAATCTAATCTCGATCCAGCATTAATAATCTGCGATGAAGCTATTCCTGGTGGAACCTATTGGTCACGCCTGATTAAGAAGGGAACAACACTTCGGATCTCTGCACCTGAAGGTTCTAGGGGATTATCTTTTCTTTGCTACAACGCAGATAATGTGATTGAGCGTTACAATGCAGCCGACACCGCCAAGATTCAATTTAATGCATTTCTAACAAAAGGTAAATTGCTATATACCGACATGGGGCGAGTCTTATTTTCGATCACAGAAGATACTAGCGGAAGTCATGACACCCTATCTGGATGTAGTAATGTGGCAACTAATTCGACCAAGTATGGAGAAGATAGTTTCTATCGCAGTGCGCGGGATAATTTTTTGTTGGCATTGGCAAAGCGTGATATGGGTAAACGCGATATCATGCCTAATGTGAACTGGTTTGGGCATGTTGCGGTGGATGGGAATGGCAATCTAGTTTGGGCTGAGCAGGTCGCTCAAGCTGGAGATTTTATTGATTTGCGTGCTGAGATGAACGTGTTAGCAGTGATCTCTAATACGCCCCACGTACTCGATCCCAATCCTGTATATGATCCTAAGCCTATTCAAGTCACGGTTTGGAAATCTCCTACACCCACAAGCGACGATCTCTGCCGTACGAGTTGCCCAGAGGCGATCAGAGGATTTCAAAATACTGATGCCTATTTTGAAGAACTATCGATTTTAGCCCACTAGTTTAATTTCGACTCTATATAATCACAACATTCAATTTGGAGAAGTATATGTTAGCAACTTTAGTTGAACTCGATCCTCAAAAGGCTATCTACAATCAAGTCCTACCTGCACGCCGCCCTTGGATGCAATTGATCAAGAAGGGACAAACATTACGCATCGTCGATCTTGGCGGCAATCAGGCGGTGGATGTGCTGATTTATAATGCTGCTGATACTAGCGATCGCTACAGCGCACCTGATACGATCCGAATGCAGAGAAACATTTTTATTACGACTGGTACAAAGCTCTATTCCAGTGATGGTAATGTACTGATGACAGTTGTAAAGGATACTTGTGGTAAACATGATACTTCTGGTGGAGCCTGTAGTCGAGAGAGCAATTCGGTGCGGTATGGTTTGGATAAGAAATGGCTACATGCCTGTGTGGAGAACTATTTATATGCACTCAAAGATTATGATATGGGCAAGAGGGATTTGGTGAGTAACATCAATTTCTTTATGAATGTGCCTGTGAGTGAAGATGGAACTCTAGAGATTGTTGATGGTATCTCCGACCCCGGTAGTACGGTTGACCTTCTGGCTGAGATGGATGTACTGTTCTTGATTTCCAATTGTCCGCAGATTAATAATCCTTGTAATGCTTACAATCCTACTCCAATCCAATTGATGATTTGGGATGCTTAGCTAGGTGCAAAATATGGTAGTTATGGGCAGTGCTTTGCACTGCCCATAACTTTGACTAAATCTTCATCATGTTAATAATACTAATTATGTTCTTATGTTCTCTAAAATTCTAATTGCGAACCGTGGTGAAATTGCTTGTCGGATTATTCGCACCTGCGATCGCTTAGGGATTAAATCTGTCGCTGTTTATTCTCAAGCGGATACCTATGCTCTGCATGTATCCATGGCAAGCGAGGCGGTGGAAATTGGCGGAGCCTTGGCAGCTGAGAGCTATTTACGTTGGGAAAGAATTTTAGAAGCAGCAAAACAAACAGGGGCAGAAGCAATTCATCCTGGCTATGGATTTTTGAGTGAAAATGCTGAATTTGCGGAAGCTTGTGCCAGTCAAGGAATTATTTTTATTGCGCCTACGTCGAGCCAAATGCGTAGTTTTGGACTAAAGCATACAGCTAGAGAGTTAGCAGCTCAAAATCAAGTGCCATTGCTGCCGGGGACTGGACTACTGACAGACGTGGAGGAGGCTTTAAGAGAAGCTGACAAGATTGGTTATCCTGTGATGCTCAAAAGTACGGCTGGTGGGGGCGGTATTGGCTTGCAACTCTGTCGCAACCAAGAGCAGTTACCAGATTTATTTGCGACAGTCCAGCGATTGAGCCAGAATAACTTCAAACAAAGTGGCATTTATTTAGAACGGTATGTGGAATCGGCTCGTCATATCGAAGTGCAAATTTTTGGCGATGGCAATGGACGTGTTTTGACCTTAGGCGATCGCGATTGTTCGGTGCAACGGCGCAATCAAAAAGTGATTGAAGAGACTCCTGCGCCTAATATTTCCGAGGCTTTGCGCCAAAAACTCTACGAGGCAGCTTTCAAACTGGGGGCATCGGTCAATTATCAGTCTGCGGGGACTGTAGAATTTGTGTTTGATAGCGATCGCCAAGAATTTTATTTTTTAGAGGTAAATACGCGACTCCAAGTTGAACATGGAGTTACCGAGACGGTCACGGGCATTGATTTAGTAGAATGGATGATTCGTTTGGCGGCGGGTGATACTAGTTTTTTTGATGCTTATGAGCATTCTCCTCAGGGGCATTCTATCCAAGTCAGAATTTATGCAGAAGATCCTACCAAAAACTTCCAGCCCAGTTCGGGAGTCTTAACTGAGGTTAGATTGCCAGAAGATATTCGTTGCGATCGCTGGATTGAGACTGGTACTGAGATCATGCCC
>JANNDZ010000732.1:0-4381 GCA_031378395.1 Pseudanabaena sp. OTE_75_metabat_487_sub | reverse complement strand
GTTTGGGTTTAAAGAATATGTTGCAATTTTTTGAGTTTGAAGCCGATTTTGTCGCCGCCCTGCGCTGTATTCCCATGCAAGTACGCTACAAACTCGATACCTGTGGCATCAAACTCAAACTGCAACATTGGCATAGGTTTTCCACCATGCAGCGCCAAGAATTAGTTGATATGCCCTGCGAAACTGACAGCGAAACTCAAGATTATCGCGACAACCTGCGATCGCAAGTTTTTCAATATTTCGATACCTATCCCAACGATCTGCCCATTGACCAAGAACCTGCATGGATGCAAATAGCATTTATTCCAATTAGCGTTGTGCTGCACGCGCAAGAACTAAACTTTGCGATCGCGCCAACGCAATGGCAAAATCTTACCCCACTGCAACGTTTTGCCCTAATTAAGCTCAGCACATCCAATCACGAAAACAATAATTTTTTACCCGCCCTGCAAGAATTTGGGCTTAGCCCATAAAAAAAGGAGTGCATTGCACTCCTTTTTTTTCTATGAAAGTTGACTCAAACGATAGCCAACACCATGAATCGTCTCGATCAAGTTGTGAGGAGCAGCAGCACCCTTCAACTTGTTCCGCAGACTCTTGATCGTGGCATTGATCGTGTCCTCTCTAGGTGGATCGGTCAAAGACCAAACATGCTCCACAATCGTGATTCGCTTCAGGACTTGACGACCATGATGAAGTAACAACTCTAGAATGTTGTATTCCTTAGGAGTCAAGTGTACAGATAGTCCTGCATAAGAAACCTCATGCATTCCTGGATCAAGTTGCAGTTCCCCCCAACGTAAAACAGTGGGTTCAGCAATTTGAGCGCGGCGGGATAAAGCCCGAATACGAGCCATTAGCTCAGGTGGATCGATTGGCTTGACGAGGTAATCATCAGCACCAGCATCTAAACCCTGAACCTTGTCGGAACTCATATCGAGTGCAGTCACCATCAAAATCGGGATATTGTTCCCATGCGCCCGCAAACGGCGACATAGGTTAATACCGTCAAGTTTTGGCAGCATGACATCGAGCAAGATCAGGTTGTAATCGTCAGCTTGAGATTTCTCCCAGCCTTCTTCACCATCTCTCGCGATATCTACAACACAATGCTGACTGGTTAGCACTTCGGCTAAAGTGTCAGCTAAGTTAGCATCATCTTCTACAAGGAGAATTCTCATTGGATCGATCAAATCTCAGTTATTTAAGCTTGATAGGTGCTTATTTCTATGTTAAAGGATACCTTTAGAGGTTTATGAAGAATATGAACTTTATAAATCTCATTAACACGATTCACCCCCTATCTATTTGCATCATATACGAAAGATCGAATGCTTTTTCATAAATGCAAAAATTTTAAGTATTGTTGCGACAGCAACAATTTTATCGCCTTTAATTTCAGTAAATATTTGCATAAAAATCTTTCTCTCTGGAAGCACATCAATACCATGAAATTACGAAGCCTCAAAAAGCCAGATCTTGGATTTTGGGCAACCCGATAGCAACTTCACTTCGGGTAAAGATGGCAAAATTTGCAAAGCAAAAAAACAAAAGCCTTGCTTTGCAGGGCTTTTGTTTTTTTGCTTTGAGAGAGGTGTTACTAGGTAACGCCTCTCTCAAAGCTAGTTTTAAACCATCCCCAACTCAATTTAAAGCAAATCCCTAAATGCATAAAGGGAGTACTTCGCGCCGCCTTATGCATTTGGGGATAAAGCTGGACGTTACTTTCTGTTGGATTTTTGTGCCGATTGCATCATTTTGCATCATTGCTAAGTTAAATTGAGTCTAGAAAGAGTCAAAAACCCTAAAATAAACCTTTGTTAAAAAATGACTGCGAATTTATCAACATTTAAAACAACTGCATCCCAAGCTATTTTTGCTAAAGCCAAACAATTAATGCCTGGTGGCGTGAGTTCCCCCGTCCGTGCCTTCAAATCAGTTGGTGGTGAGCCAATCGTGTTCGATCGCGTAAGTGGTGCATATGCATGGGACATTGATGGCAACAAGTATATTGACTACATTGGTTCATGGGGTCCTGCGATCGTTGGACATTCTCATCCTGAGGTCATTGAAGCTTTACATAAAGCTCTCGAAAAAGGCACTAGCTTTGGTGCGCCTTGCGTCCTCGAAAACACGCTCGCAGAAATGGTGATCGAAGCTGTACCAAGCGTAGAAATGGTGCGCTTTGTTAATTCTGGGACTGAAGCCTGCATGTCCGTATTGCGCTTGATGAGAGCTTTTTCAGGACGTGACAAAATCATTAAGTTTGAAGGCTGCTATCACGGTCATGCCGATATGTTCTTAGTCAAAGCAGGATCAGGCGTAGCGACCCTCGGCTTGCCCGACTCTCCTGGTGTGCCAAAGTCCACAACTGCGAATACGCTGAATGCGCCCTACAACGATCTCGAAGCTGTCAAGGCGCTATTTGCCGCCAACCCTAATGAAATTTCTGGGGTAATTATTGAGCCAGTGGTCGGCAATGCTGGTTGTATTGCGCCTAAGGAAGGATTTTTGCAAGGATTGAAAGATCTTTGTCACGCCAATGGTGCATTACTAGTATTTGATGAAGTTATGACAGGATTCCGCGTTTCTTATGGCGGCGCACAGGCTCGTTTTGGCGTTACACCAGATCTAACCACGATGGGCAAAGTCATCGGTGGTGGGTTGCCTGTAGGAGCTTATGGTGGTCGTAAAGATATTATGGAGATGGTTGCTCCTGCTGGTCCTATGTATCAGGCTGGAACATTATCGGGTAATCCTTTGGCGATGACCGCAGGCATTAAAACCATGGAAATCCTCAAGCGAGATGGTTCTTATGATTACCTCGAACAGATCACCAAGAAGCTTGCCGAAGGAATGTTAGCGATCGCCCATGAAACTGGACATGCAGCTACGGGTAACATTGTTGGGGCGATGTTCGGGATGTTTTTTACTAGTCAGCAAGTTTATGACTATGAAGATGCCAAGACTAGTGACACTGCCAAGTTTGCTAAATTCCATCGTGGAATGCTAGAGCATGGTGTATATCTTGCACCTTCGCAGTTTGAGGCTGGTTTTACATCACTTGCCCATACTGATGCTGATGTGGAAGCGACGTTAGCCGCAACTCGCGCAGTATTGTCGCAAATTGCCCCTTAAAACAATTTTTAAACAATTTTGATGAGATGAGCTTTGCTCATCTCATCAAAAAAAGTTCATGTTGTAACAGGTTTCGCAAAAAGTCATTTACAATGTTGGTTAATTATTTCTATGCTGATTGGCTTAAGCAGATTTCGCAGGCTAATTAGTAATAGAGCATCAAAGCATTGAACTTTCTCCTAAACAAACCCGATGCTGACAGAAAACTCAACTGCTAGTACTAAATTTAACAATGGTAATTACAACGGCTCACCTGCGCCTTTACCAAGAGCCGATTACTACATGAGCTTACACAAAGAGCTAGACCATCTTGAAGAAATGGTGCTGGAAAGTGGCCCTCGCGTGATGGGACATACCATCATCGACGAAGAAAAGCTATGTCAGCAGATTGATCGCGTAAGGCTCTCTGTACCTGAGTCGATCGCCAAAGCTGAAGAGATTCTCCTTTACAAGCAAGACCTAGTTTCTGAGGCTCAACAATATGCTGAAGATTTAATTAAATCGGCTGAGCTAAGGGCGAGTCAGCTATTAGAAGAATCGGTGATTATTCGCCAAGCAGAGCAAGAAGCACATCAAATTCGGCGTGAACTGCAAGAAGAATGCGAACAAGTGCGATCGCAAACTCTCAATGAAGTCAACCAAATGCGTCGCCAAGCCCAAAAGGATCTTGACTTGTTGCATCAGAGAGTGACAGGCGAAGTCCAAGATATGCAGCGTGGCGCAGATGAATATAGCGATCGCGTATTAGGTAATCTTGAGACTCAGCTAATTGACATGATTAAAATTGTCCAAAATGGCAGAAAGGAATTAAGACTTTAAACTTTATATCTATCAAAAGAAAAACACCCCCGATTGGGGGTGTTTTTCTTTTGATAGATATTTACGATCGCGCGATCCCATTGATTGAGGATCATGGTAAGTTAAGTTTAGTTAAGAAATTATTTTGAACATCAGGCTTTTTGCTATATGAAATCCTCTTGGAGAACTGCGCTGCTGTGGTTACTGCCCATAGCAATCATCGGCTTTTTTGGCTGGCAGACATTAGTCGCCCGTCCCACCCCTAGTCGTCCCACGGTAAATGCGGCAAATACCCGCATTGCCTATGGCAGATTTCTTGAATATCTTGATGAAAATCGGGTACGCAAGGTCGATATTTTTGATGGTGGTCGCACGGCGGTAATCGTAGCAAGCGATCCCCAAATTGAAGGTAAAGAGCAACGCGCTAGGGTTGACTTGCCACTAT
>JANNDZ010000724.1:0-5923 GCA_031378395.1 Pseudanabaena sp. OTE_75_metabat_487_sub | reverse complement strand
GTTTGGGTTTGAGCAGGAATTGCTGTAAAAACTAAAAAAGCCATATAACGCGGCGAATCCCAATACAAAGCATGGCGACTCTATAAATTGGTTGCCAAGACTCCTAATTTATAGAGTCGGCGCACAATTTCTTCTAGTAGTTGCGGGTAACTGTAATTAGGTTTTTGTAGAATTTTTTGTACCGAGCCACTGAGGCGTGTGCAGTCTTCATTCGTCAAATCTTTTGCGGTAATAATGATAATCGGAATTGATGGAGTATCTTGTCGTAATCTCAGCAAATGCATAAACTCAAAGCCATCGACATTGGGCATCATTAAATCAAGCAAAATTAATTGCGGAATTTTCTGCGTCATCACCTCCAAAGCGTCATGTCCGTCCTGAGCCTCAGAGACAATACAATTCTCCTTTTCTAGCATCCGTTTCAACATTGCTCTAATATTAGGATCATCTTCGATCACTAACACTGAAAGCTCTGACTGTTGCTCAGTCCGATATTTCTCAATGATCGTAATGAGGCGATCGCGATCAATTGGCTTAAATAAATATTCATTCGCCCCAACCTCATAGTTCTCATGCTTTTCATCATTAATGGTCAGCAAAATAATGGGGATTCCCGAAGTTAATGGCTGTGACTTTAATTCTTTAAGTACTTCCCATCCACTCATTGAGGGAGTTTGCATATCTAAAATAATCGCATCAGGTAAAATTTGATAGACTAATTGTATTCCCTCTTCTGCATCTGAGGATGAGTAGAGTGAAACTCCAAGATGATGGAGATAAGATTGAGTAGATTGATGGAGCATCGAATCACCAGCAATCACTAAGATAGAAGGATGGCTTTGCTGTGGATTGTCTGGTTCTTGTTCTAGGTGCATAGGCGATGTTGATAAATTAGGTAAAGAGTTTTGTCCTTTTTTTGGCGGATTTTTAGATGCACTTTCGCAGTCAACTGGTAAAGATATCGTGAAAGTTGATCCTATTCCCAATTCACTGATTATGGTAATATCACCACTCATCATTTTGCAAAGACGATGACTAATAGCAAGCCCTAAACCTGTTCCACCATACTGTCTCGTCGTGGAACTATCGGCTTGGTTAAATGGCTGAAACAGTTTTTGCAGATTTTCTGGACTAATCCCTATGCCTGTATCGCTAATCGTGAAGCAAAAAATTTCTCCTAGAACCGAATTTTGGCGATTTACTTGGATTTTAATTACACCTGATTTTGTGAATTTACAGGCATTACTTAAAACATTTAAGAGAACTTGTCGTACGCGCGTCATATCTGCACGAATCCCTCCAAGGTGCAGATCGCATTCTATCTCCAGATGATTATTGTTTTTTAGTAACAAAGGTTGAATTGTTTGGCTAGCATCCCATATCAGCATTGGCACATCAAAATTATCGTAATAAATTTCTAATTTACCCGCTTCAATTTTGGTCATATCTAAAATGTCGTTAATCAAATCTAGTAGATGCTTACCAGAGCGATAAATTTTCTGGAGATCGTCTTCAAAATCATCCAATCCCAACAGAGCTGCATCTTCCTGTAACATCTCGCTATAGCCGATAATCGCATTAAGAGGTGTGCGTAATTCATGACTCATATTCGCAACAAATGCACTTTTAGTATGATTTGCTTCTAAAGCGCGATCGCGTGCTAGGGCTAATTCATCATTCATCAAGCGAAGAGTTTCTTCATCTCGTTTACGGCGCATCAATATACCTAACTGCATGGCGATCGCGCCGATTAATCCCACTAATTGTTGATCGCGATCATTGGGAAATCTGGTAAAGAAAGCCATGATCGCGACAACATTGGTATCGGCACTGACAGGAATCGCCAACCCTGAGCGCAAACCACATTCTAAGGCTGGATATTTGCGTAAGAAATGTGACTCAGATTCAAGAGAAATATCCCAAATCCACTCTGGCCGCTGATTTCCCCAAACTCTTCCTGGGAAACCAATTCCTGCGGGGAATGAGATTCTTTCACTAAATTGACGAAACTCTTCTAATCCCTCAATGCTGCTGTACCATGCAGGGCTACATATCAAAATCTGACCGTCCCCCGATGGAACCCATGCTTCGCCATAGTCCCATCCTGTAAATTGACAAATCTTAGTGAGAGTTATTTCTAAAGCTGTTTGAAAATCATTGGCAGCACTAATTTCTAAGGTCAAACATTGCAATAATTGCGATTCTGCCTCAGCTCTTTTGCGTTGGGAAATATCCTGTACAGTACCTTCAAACCCAGCTAGGGTTCCATCAATCTCACGTATTGCACGCACATTTTCCGAAATCCAGATTTTCGTGCCATCACGTCGATAGACCTGAGACTCAAAATTAGAGACCGTGTCATGGGTAAGCAAAATATTAATGAATTCTTGGCGACGTAATGGATTGACATAAATCTGATCGGCAATATTGGTAACATTACTAATCAGAGATTCAGCAGAATGATAGCCATAAATCTGGGCTAGCATCGAATTGGCAATTAGATAACGACCATCAATCGTCGTTTGAAAAATACCCTCGATTGCATTCTCAAAAATACTTTTATACTTAGCTTCTGCACTTTCAAGATCGTTACGAAGTTTAGAAGTTCTTAATTGTAATAGTTGATGGATTTCGGTCGCTTGTTGTACGACTTCCACTAGCTCTTCTACCTTGTAGGGTTTCGTAATGTATTTAAAAACTTGTGATTGATTAATCGCTTCCACCAAATCCCGCACATCGGTATGGGCGGTCAAAATAATCCGTAACGTGTCGGGATAACTTTCAACTACTTGGCTCAAAAACTCAGTACCAGACATCATGGGCATTCGCTGATCGGAGACAATCACGGCAACATCTGGCTCCTTAGCTAAAAGTGCCAACGCCTCAAATCCATTTTTAGCTCGGAGAATGTGATAACTTCGATAGAAAATACGCTGAAGTAGATCTAAATTATCTTCCTCATCATCGACTATCAGTAATTTACTTTTGAGTTTGCTTGTGAGTTTATTCTCTGGTGAGCTATGCATGGATGTGGTTACAAATGGGTTTTCGCATTAAAATAGGCGACTAAGTAGGTTGACATAAAACTCCAAAACTTGTACCGCCAGCGCAGCGGACGGTAAAAGTTTTGGCTCGGATTTCCAAATTATGCCAAGGTACTTATGTATTGTCCTGATATCTCTAGATAATTTAAGCAAAAATATATTATGAAAATTGTAGTGACGGGTGCTACTGGGTTTGTTGGTGGGAAATTAGTTGAGCGGTTACATGCTTTAGGCGATCGCATTGTCGTCTTAGCCCGTAATCCCCAAAAAGCAACTCGTCAATTCCCCCAAGATATCTTTCCCAATGTTGAAGTGATTAGCTACACACCGTTTGAATTGGGAGATTGGGCTAAGGCGATATCAGGTAGTGACGCGGTAATTAATCTGGCTGGTGAACCTCTCGCTGGTGTGCGCTGGACTGATAAACGCAAGCAAGAGATCCGCGATAGTCGTATTTTAACTACAAAAGTGTTGGTTGAAGCGATCGCTAAGGCTGATGTGAAACCACAAATCTTAATTAGCAGCTCGGCGATTGGTTATTACGGCACGAGTCTTGATAAATCCTTTGACGAGTACAGCTATGCTGGTGATGACTTCTTGGCTAATGTTTGCAAAGACTGGGAAGCTAATGCTGAGGTAGTTACGAGCTTAGGTTTGCGCCTAGTTAAGCTGAGAACAGGAATTGTGTTAGGAATGGGTGGTGCGATCGCCAAAATGTTACCGATATTCCAAGTTGGTGGCGGCGGCAAAATAGGTACTGGCAAGCAATGGTTTTCATGGATTCATCGCGATGATCTGGTGGAACTGATCATCTATGCGTTGAAGAATGATCAGATCACTGGTGCGCTTAATGCTACTGCTCCTAAAGCCGTCACTAACGCAGATTTCACCGTGGCTTTTGCTAAAGCTATTAAACGTCCTGCCTTTTTACCAGTTCCTGCGGCGGCGTTGATTTTGGTGTTTGGCGAAAGTGCAACAGTATTGCTAGATGGTCAGAGAGTTTTGCCACATAAAGCCGAGATTAATAAATTTATGTTCAAGTACCCTGATATTGACGCAGCACTAGCGCAAATCTTTTCATAACAAAAAAGAGAGTGAACTTAGTTCACTCTCTTTTTTGTTATGGGCCGAGATGGATTTGAACCAACGTAGCTTACGCAGCGGATTTACAGTCCGCCCCCATTAACCACTCGGGCATCGACCCTTTGCTTAGCTGTTTTCTAAGCGAATCTAATCATATACACTTATTGCACTACTTGCAATAGAAATTTCCATAAAAAATAAAAAGAGGCTTAGCCTCTTTTTATTTTTTATGGAAGCCGATTGCGATCGCGCTTAAAAAAATGATCCCCATTACGCCAGCGATCGGATTGCTATTAATACCTGTCACCCATTCAGGCACAACGCCTGTTGGTCTGATCCAATGAGTCGTATTTACAATGTAATAGCACCAGACCAAACCAGCATGTAAGCCAATTGATATGCCCAATCTGCCATCACATCTGCGCCTTGTCATTACTAGGGCAACACTAAGCATCACCAAACCGAGAAATTGGCTCCATGTTTCGAGAATTAGGTTTAAGGGCTTGATGAAATGCAAAATGGCAAATACTAAGCTGCAACCGAGTAAAGCCGTAGTTTTAGAATAATCGCGTTCTAGCTCTGAGAGTATCCAACCGCGAAACAACATTTCTTCCGCAAATCCTACGCCAACGGAAGTCAATAGTCCTGGAAATATTGCGCCTTGCCAATCGACAAAATACACACCGATCGCTGGTAGTAGATCATCTGGTAAGGGCTGCTGCCAAGTGACAGTTTGCACCGCTAGCCAACCAAGGCTCACCTGTGAGCTAAAAAAGATGAGCAGGGTCACACAGCCAAACGCTAAACCTAATAAAAAATCGCGTCCATTTTTTCGGGTAAATAGCAGTCCGTAATAGCGATAGGGATGCGAATATTTAGCAATTTTGCGACCCCAAACCCAAATTAACCCCAAAAATCCGCAATACAGCAAAATTGTAAGGGCAACTCCAACTGTCTCACCCCAAATTAGATGCATCGGTGCAGCGATCGGTAGCCACATCACCAATAAAGTTATTAAAAAAAGAATGATGCGTACTGGGGCTGGATAAGAATTTAAGCGATCAAAATTCACAATAAAAAACAGGTAGGAGTTTGTTAATAACAATCCTACCTGTTCTCTAGATCGAGAGCTTGGCGCTGCGATCGCAAAGTTAGCACTTTGCGATCGCTTTTTACTTATGACTCTGGCTCCATTGTGCTGGTTAAGCCCTTACTTTGGAGCCCTTCACAATAAAACTCAGCATGTTCTTGCACACAGGTAATTACTAAGGCACAGCCACTAGCATGAGCTGCCATCATGATATCGACAGCTTGCGGCTGCGTAAGCCCATTTACGACTTGCATTAAGGTTTCGACGACATATTCCATTGAGTTGTAATCATCGTTATGTAACAAAACTCGATATCTTGGTGCAATTTTGCGTATGGTTTCAGGTCTTTGAATAGTTTCAGTAGACATATATTTAGGTTTCCTCCAATAAGGGTTTGCAATAAGGGAAAAATTTAGAGAGAATTTTATGGCGTTGGATAATGGCGGTATGAGTTTGTTGTATTAAGCAGAATTAGAGTGCCTATAGATCTGCGTTGTTAAATAAGACAGTAATAATACTTAAGGCTCATTAACATTATAAGTACGAACCCAAAAAATGTGAAGTGGGTAGCTTTTGCATCAGCAAACCTCATTTTAAAAACAGGTTTTTTGAAAGGTAGCCACAGGCTACCTTTCAAAAAACCGATTTTGGAGTTTTCCAGCACCTGTGGCGCTGGATAACTCCAAAATCGGTTTTTTTATATATT
>JANNDZ010000718.1:0-2662 GCA_031378395.1 Pseudanabaena sp. OTE_75_metabat_487_sub | reverse complement strand
GAACCAGCCTAATAAGTGGCAGCGCGGAGCGTCGCCACTTATTAGGCTGGTTCAATTCTATTCGGTCTAGTTATTCCTTGCGCTCTTAATAAAGTCTCGATTTCATCTGCGGGTAGAGCTTTGTAGAAAAAATAACCTTGGATCTGATCGCAGCCCAGCGATCGCAACACATCAACTTGCTCTTGGGTCTCGACACCTTCAGCAATTACATTCAGATCTAGACTATGGGACAGACTAATAATCGAAGCCACAATTGCGCGATCGTGGGCATTGTGAGCAATATATTCAATAAATATCCGATCTATCTTAAGCGTATCAATTGGCAAATTTTTCAGATAGCTCAGAGCTGAGTAACCTGTGCCAAAATCATCAATTGACAACTGAATTCCCATCTGACGGAATTCATTTAACAAGACGATTTTCTCCTCAACATTGTCCATCATGATTCCTTCGGTAATTTCTAACTCTAGGAAATGAGGATCAAGATTTGTCTCTTCGAGAATTTGCTGTAAACAAGATAAAAAATCTTTTTGTTGAAGTTGCTTAATCGATAAATTTACGCCAATCTGAATCGGTGGCAATCCCATATTTAGCCATGCGATCGCTTGTAAACAGGTTTGCCGTAGCACCCAAGTCCCAATCGCCGTAATTAGCCCTGTTTCCTCGGCTAGAGGAATAAATTGGCTCGGCGGAATTGAGCCTAAAGACACATGTTTCCATCGCAGCAAGACTTCTAATCCAACAATTTTACCTGTGATTAAATCGATTTGAGGTTGGTAGTATGTCAGCAGCTCGTTGTTTTCTAGCGCTCTTCGCAGATTGTTTTCCATAGATAGTCGCTGAAAACTTTGCTCCTGCATATTCGGAACATAAAACTGAAAGCTATTCTGCCCTTCCGCTTTAGCTCGATACATTGCCATATCTGCATTCCGAATTAGTGCTTCGACTTCGGTATTATGAGCTGGATAAATACTTGCACCAATACAGGTTGTGATATGTAGTTCATGTCCATCACAATTAAACGGTAAAGTCAAAGATTGAATCATCGATTCAGCTATTTGAACAACATCATCAGTAGAATTGATGTCCTTAGCGACGATCGCAAACTCATCTGCACCCCAACGCACCATCACATCACCCTTTTTGAGAAAATTCTTCAAGCGATCGCTTACAGCTTTCAGTAATAGATCACCAACGTTATGTCCTAGAGAATCATTAATTAACTTAAATCGATCAATATCTAGAAATAGAACAGCAAATAGCTGTTGTTTATCTTCTAATTTTTCGATTACTTCAACTAGGTGCTCATGTAAATATTTTCGATTTGGCAGCCCTGTCAATGTATCGTGATGGATTTGATAGGAGATTATCGCTTCTGCTTGCTTTTGGTTTGTAACATCAGCTATATGGATCCGAATTACTTCATTCCAAGTCATGAAATGGATGATTTCTTCAAATACCTTGTCATTGATTGAGACCTCTCGCATAAAAAATTTGCGGACAGGATTGACTAATGGCAGCAATTGACCCAACAGCTCTTGAAGCAGTGGATGATTAATTCTCATCTCTTCAAGATTAGGAAATTGAGACAACGCCGCAGGATTAAGGTATAAGATTTTGCCAACGAGATTTAACTCGATAATTGGTTGTGGGTTTAGCTCTGGTGAAGCAATGAACTGGTTAATAGTTTTATGAACATGTGTAGATAAATCTTGTTCAGGAATAGCTTGTAAAGGAGAGAACCAAAAAGGCTTTGTCTCATCAAAGGACTGATTATTGGACTTCGGATAGCTGCTTTCAGAAATCTGATTTTGAGAACTATTAATCTTGGGTATATTGGTAATCGCACTGATCACCTGATATACCGCCTTAGTATCTTTACTAAAGAGAATTTCATCACCGTGGGATAATATATGCGAGAATCGCTTTTTGCCGTTAATTAAAATTCCATTTGTACTGCGCTTACCTTCTGCACTACCATCAATTATTCTGAAGAAACATGAAGATTTCTTTGAAGCTACGGCTAACAAAGTTGCATGTTGTCGAGATACGAGATTAGAACGCAGAATTATCGAATTCCCCAGACTGCGCCCTAGAGAATAAGTCATATTATTCAAGAGAAAATTCCGAAAACCTTGTGGATCTTCAACCGTAAGTACGTGATGAAGCATCTCTTTGATTTCAAGAGTGGATGACTCTTCTGATCTCACCTGAATAATGTCCCTTTAAAACGAGCTTTAGAAAGATTTTACGATTATATAAACTATTAGATCCTTGTTAAAAGTAGCACTAAGCGATGGCTTTAACAAAAGTTCGTGATTCCCTTGGTCGAAAACTGATGTAGGCACCTGATTTCTAGTCTAGAGATTCTTTTGCTTTCGAGAATATTAGCTTTAACTATATAGCAATCCTAAATGGTTTGAGAGAGACAATACTCTCGAAGAGTTACTTTCTCACAGATCATTTAATATCACAGATGAATTAGGATTGCTATCTAATCTTAATTATATAAATTTATTAGGAGAAAACAGTCGTCTAACTTACGGTTATAAAACTATATCTAGCGTTTGCTAAATAAATACTAGTAAGTTTGCAGCTTTTCAAGTGATTTTTTCGAGATTTTATAGCAATGTAAGGTTTGCTTAGGACATAAAACCCAAAT